>JAYRNE010000255.1:0-4989 GCA_041912355.1 Chlamydiales bacterium | reverse complement strand
TCGTGCTCCACCAGAGAAGGGTGCTTTTCGGGGTAAATAAAAAGGTGTAGGGCTGTTCTTTGTAAAGAGCTTCATGAAGGCGAAAGTAGTACTCTTTTCGCTTTTCAGGGTCCGACTCAAACTGCAGCGCTTCTATAAGGCGATCAACTTCTATATTTTTAAAGCCTATCATGTTTGAAGAGCCCTTAACATCAGCCCCCTCAGAATGCCAGAGCTGGCGTGGATCTTCGGGAGGAGAGCCTAAGCTCCAGGCAAGATAGATTGCATCAAAACTTTTGTCTTCAAAGGCTGCAGAAAGATCTGCAACGTCAAGGCCGTTTAAACGGCACTCTATGCCAATATCTTTTAGCCCCTGGCTTATAAGTTCGCAGTTAATCTTTGCTATTGGATCCTTCACAAAGTAGATAAGCGAAAAGCTAAAGGCTCTATCTTTGCCATCGATAACCTTATGCAAAAGGCCATCGCTACCCGTTTTTGCCCAGCCCTCTTTTGCAAGGATAAGCGTGGCCATATCGGGGTCATAGGGCATTACAGGCAGCGTGGGGTTATATTCACGAGAGCCATAAAAAAAGGGCCCTGTAATTTCAACACCTTGCCCATTGAGGTTTTGTCTTATAAGCCGCTCTCGGTCTATTGCAAGCGTTAACGCTTTACGCACTTCTCGACTTGCAAAGAGCTCTCGCTTTTGATTCCAGCCAACATAGGAATAGCGCCGCTCTAAAAAGGTGAGCTTCTTGATAGTAGTCCCGTGGCTTTTTTGCTCAGCGTAATCTGGTGACTCTAGATACTTTTCAAGCTCTACAAGACTTTGTGGATTTATAATGCATAAGTCAATCTTGCGAGCAAGAAAATCACGAAATAGCGCTTCTGTCGTCTCCAAAAAATAGACCTCCATAGCATCATAGAGGGCATGTACAGGGCTAAAAAAATCTGGGTTTTTTCTAAAGCGAATTTGCTGATCGCTTATTCCGTCAAAAATCCAGGCACCGCAAGAGACTATGGCACTAGAGGCAAAGTGCGAGGCAAAGCTTTGGGCCCATGTTGAGCTTGTGCGATAAAAGTCTGGCTTAGCATCATCTGGGCATATTTTTGTGCCATCTGGATTATACTGGTAAACAAAACGCGGAAGCGGCCGAAGTTGCGATACATAAAAGGGCACAGCATAAGGAAGTGAAAGGACAGTATTTCCCGCCTCATCAAGATGGGGCGTAAGCTTGCACGTTACTACAAATGTATGATCATCGATCACTTCCAATTTTTCAATATCACGAAGTAAAAGACGCAAAGTGACGGCATCAGGCACGTCCACATAGGTATTAGAAAGCGCATCCCAAAAAAATTGAAAGTCATGGGCCGTAACGGCATGCTTCTGTAAAAAATGTGGCGATAACGTAACACTCGAAGGAAAATGGCGCTCTTCAAGTGGCTGCCAGGCAAGATCATCACGCAAATGGACCCAAAAGGCAATGCGATCAGGCCTATCGGTTTTTCGCTTTTCCATTTTAATGGCAAAATCTTGTGCCATTCGTTCATAAAACCCAAATTTTTGTGAAGCCACTGCCCCTTGGCAATAACTTGTCCACTGGCTCACTAGCGCCCACTGGCTAAAAGGGTGGAGATTTTGCGGCATCCCTATTGTTGCAAGGCGAAAAGTTCCCTTAGAAGCAAAGTGAGGGCCAATAAGCTTTGGCAAAGTCTCACTAAAAAATGGATCCTCTTCAAGGAGGTTTTTGTACTTTTCGTCAATGTAGGGACGTGCATGAGGAGGCATGCGCTTTTCTATAACAGGAAAGGGCTGAACAGCTGTTTCGTGCGATGATCCCTTAAGTTCCTTCTGCAGAATTTGTACCTGTTCTTGAATATTTTCTAACCGCTGTTCCTGAAGAAGCGATGACCAGTATAAAAGCCCAAGCAGGCATAAGACGATAACCCATCCTACGAGGCGAAATAATAATGTAAGTGCTGCATTTTTTTTCATAAGGGCTTTTATACATTTTCTAGGGAAATTTATGCTACAGCCAAAAAAGAGAGACCTAAGGAATATTAGCACTCCGTTTTTTAAACTTTTACTTATATTCTTTAATGAGTTTGTGTATGAGAGGTAGCATAGCCACCAAAATCCCTTTTTACTCAAATAGCCAAATATAGTATACGCCATACTATACGTATTCTTAAGGCAAGGGACCGCTTCATGACGACACTAGACCAGTCCACATTCACGCTTGAAGAGCAGGCCGTAATGCTTATTCAGAAAATTAAGCATTACCTCATCACCACCCTAGGAAGGGTGCTTGAAGAGGCAAACCCTGAAGAGTTTTATAGAGCTCTCTGCTACGCTATCCGCGAACAGATAATGATTAACTGGCAGGCAACAGCTGATACATGGCATAAAAAAAATGCCCGCATCGTCTTTTACATGTCACTAGAATACCTTCCAGGACGTTTTTTAAATAACAACCTCACAAACCTCAAAAACCTTGACGTAGTAAAGCTTGTGCTCAAAAAAACAGGCCGCACGCTTCATGACATCATTGCGTATGAATATGACCCAGGGCTTGGTAATGGCGGTCTTGGCAGACTTGCCTCTTGCTTTTTAGACTCTCTTGCTACACTTAAAATGCCTTCACGGGGCTATGGCCTACGCTACCAGTATGGCCTTTTCGAACAGCAGCTTTTAGATGGCGTACAGATAGAAAAGCCTGATTTATGGCTGATCTCAGAAAACCCATGGGAGTTCAGGCGCGACTTAAGACGCCAAGTTGTTAACTTTTGTGGCACGCCAATAAAGCGTATGAACACGATTGGCGACGAGGTATATGACCTACAAACCCCAGAAGAAGTGTGGGCTATCCCCTACGACATCCCCATCGTAGGCTATAGCGAAAAGAATGACTTTGCTGTTGTCACAATGCGCCTTTGGACAACAAAAGAATCGCCACGAAACTTCCAGCTACAGCGCTATAACGCTGGAAGACTGGATCAAGCCGCGGAAAACACAACACTTACTGATGTTCTCTATCCAAGCGACATAACAGAAGTAGGCAAGCGCATACGCCTAAAGCAGGAGTTTTTGATGGTCTCTGCTTCTGTCAAAGATATCCTCCGCTACTACTTTGCAAGCAACAGTGACATCAGCGAGTTTCAAGATAAAGTACGCATCCAGATTAACGACACCCACCCTTCAGTACTTATTGCAGAGCTTATGAGGCAGCTTACAAGCCACTACAACGTGCCCTGGGTAAAGGCCTGGGAGGTAACTCAAGCCTGTACAAGCTATACAAACCACACGATAATGTCTGAAGCCTTAGAGCAGTGGGATCAAGGGCTCTTCCGCTACCTTATGCCAAGACAGTACAAGATCATCGAACGCATAAACTTAGAATTTTGTAATCTCGTGAGAACTCGCTATCCCAACCAAGAAGAGCGCATTCACAAAACGTCTATTTTAGAAAATAATATGGTGCGCATGGCAAACCTTGCTGTCGTTGGCTCGCATAAGGTTAATGGTGTAGCGGCATTGCATACTGAAATTCTAAAAAAATCACTCTTTAGCGACTTTGTGGACATATGGCCAGATAAGTTTGTAAATATAACAAATGGCGTCACCCATAGGCGCTGGCTTTTAAACTGCGACCCTGACCTTGCTGCCTTTATCACCGAGCGAATCGGCAAGGGGTGGATTTGCGACTTTAGCCAAATTAAAAAGCTTGCAGCCTTTGCAGCAGATGAAGCCTCCCAAAAGGCATTTTTAGAGGTAAAGAAAAAAAATAAGCAGCGCCTTTTAGATTTCTTACGCGAAGAAGGTAGACCACGCGATGCAAGTGGCAACCAAATTGCATCTGACGTCATCCTCGACCCGAGCGCACTCTTTGACTCACAGGTAAAGCGCGTTCATGAATATAAGCGCCAGCTTTTAAATGCCCTCCATCTTATCATTCGCTACCACGACATAAAAGACAATCCAAGCGGGCCCCATGTAAAGCGTCTTGCCCTCTTTGCTGGCAAAGCTGCAGCAAGCTATGAAACAGCAAAGACCATCATCCACCTCATTTGCTGCCTTGCAAAGAAAATAAATTCTGACCCTATTGTCAGCCAGTTTTTAAACGTTGCCTACGTAGAAAACTACAATGTGTCAAAGGCTGAAATCATCATCCCAGCTACAGACCTTTCTGAGCAGATATCATGTGCAGGACTTGAGGCATCTGGCACCGGCAACATGAAGTTCTCAATAAATGGTGCTCTTACAATAGGAACAGAAGATGGCGCCAACATAGAAATGCGCCAAGAAATTACAGATGAGTGGTGGCCTTTCCGCTTTGGAGCTTCGGCGCAGGAAATTGCTGAAATGCGCTCCAAGCAAAGCTATAAGGCATGGGATGTCTACCAGTCAAACCCCAAGATAAAACGTGCCGTGGACTCGCTACGCGACCACTCACTCACATCGCAAGAAACGGAACACCAGTCCCTTTCCTCGCTCTACTATACCCTCTTAGAAGGCAGCTACGGATCACAACCTGACCGCTTTTTCGTCCTTAAAGACCTTCAAGACTACTGCGACACGCAAGACAAAGTAGATGCCCTCTATCAAACGCCCCTTAAATGGGCAGAGTATGCGATACACAACATCGCCGGCATGGGCAAATTCTCCACAGACCGCTCTATAGAAGAATACTGCAAGTACATCTGGGATATAAAGCCGTGTGAGATAGACCCTCAATTATTTGACAGAGTCAAACGCGCCTATTTAGAAAGCACGCCCTTTTCCTTGCTATAAGAACACCCCTGAATAGGGGTGTTGAAATAGCCTCTCTTACGAGAGGCTAATTACTCGAGTTTGGACATTTGTAAAAGTATTGCTGCACATGCTGTATTGGGGGTGAACGTTCGGGCACGGGCACGGGCACGGGCTCGGGCACGAGTGCATGAAGCTTCTTGTGAAAAGATGACGAGAACGGTATTTTTCCGCAAAAACGTTATGCACTCGTGCCC
>JAYRNE010000254.1:0-2433 GCA_041912355.1 Chlamydiales bacterium | reverse complement strand
GCCAGTTAGGAGGCAACCATTCATCTAGGAATGCTGTCGCCAGCATTCTCTGGCGGCATACCGGGCGCATGTCTCTGGAGTGAGTAAACGCCCAAGCCTTGCTTCGGATAGGGTTTGTCATGCCTTGAATTACTTCAAGTACAGCCCGCACCTAATGCGGGCGTTTCAGCCTGTGTATACCCTTTCGGACATACCGGAATATTTTCTG
The DNA here is from genome assembly GCA_041912355.1 of Chlamydiales bacterium. Classification (GTDB taxonomy): domain Bacteria; phylum Chlamydiota; class Chlamydiia; order Chlamydiales; family FEN-1388; genus SZAS-7. The sequence continues at coordinate 2,225 of JAYRNE010000254.1, read as the reverse complement.
TTACACTTTCCGTAGCCTTACGGCCCCCAGTCTTTCACTGGTATCCTCTCCTCTGAAGTCCAGACTTTCCTCTCTTCTCACCCATTCAGGATGAAAACAGCGGTTGCCTGTCTTCCCAGAAAACTATTTCAAGTTTTTACCAGAGAGTCACTGACAGCACTCAGGTAGTTGAGGTAGAAAGAACATTACTAATTATTCTCACTGCCCTCAAAATTCTCAGTGTGCTCAGTGACTCTGTGGTTACTTTTGCAAAAGGGTCGTAACTTTAGACTTTAGCAGAAGCTCTGCCACGACGGCGACGTGTACCTTTTTCTTCTACAGCTTCGCCAATATGCTCTTGCCAGAAGTGAATGCGTGAGCAGTGCTCGCAGAACACAAGCTTTTCGCCCTTGCGTACAAGGTTCTCGTGCTGTGCGGTAATAAGTATGTGGCAGCCTGAGCAGCAGCGGTTTTCAATTGGCACAACAACGCGATCGCGCTTATTTTTGAGCAGCTTTTCGTAGATCTTCATAATTTCTGGATCTGCATGAACCTGCATAGCATCACGCTTTTCCTTAATTACGGAACCTTCGGCATTAATCGCTTCTACTGATGCCAAAATTTCGCGCTCAAGGTCGCTCGAACTTGTTTTTGTTGAATCGTATGTAGTTTTGAGGTTCTTTAAAAGGTCCTCTTCAGCAGCTTGACGGTCGTAAAGGTCGCTTAGACGCTGCTCTTTACCTGATTTTTCACGCTCAACAGCCGCTATTTCGTGGGTAAGAGCGTTAAATTCTTCCACTTTTTTCACAGCGTTTTGCTGGGATTCAAGCTTTGAAGCCTTTGTAGATAGCTCCTGAACCTCTACTTCTGATAGGCGAATCTGCTTTTTAAGGTCGATAACTTCGTTTTCTTTAAGCACAACTTGCTGCTGCAAATCGTCTCTGAGTGAGCGTATGCGCTCAAGTTCACCCTGTCTTTCACGTTTAAGACGCATCAGACGGATCATCTGGATGTCAAGTTCCTGTATATCAAGAATGACTTTTAGAGCATCTCGAAGCATTTTATATCCTTTGAAAAATATGAATTTGCTCAAGAGAATACCCTATTCTTTCAAAAACTCTCAAGTAAAAAAAGAAGCTTTGCCCCAAAAAAAGGGACCAAAAGCCCTATCAATAAACTTTCCTGTTAGTCCCTTTTGGTTCTTTATGTCTTTTTCGTCCTTTTTTGGGGCGAAGCTTCTCATTTTTCTTTTAATTTAATAGGGTTTTGGTATAGTGCGGATAAAATTGAAAATTTATTAGGAGGAAAATCCAATGGCATCATTGAATGCGCCCAAAAAGGCAAATACCCAGAAGCTTATAGCTAAAAAAAAGTCTTTAGCCACAAAAAGCAAGCAAACCTCACGCGCCTGCTCTAATGCTGAGTGCAGCCCCCGCACAAGCACAAACGGCGTACGAAGAAGTCACCTTGCCCAAAATAACAAATCTAAGTCAAAGCACACCAAAATTGTCGTAAAGTGCAACTGCGGCTTTCCAAATAGTCTCTATCTTCGTGGCGAAGGCGTAAAAGGCTTAAGCTGGGAAAAAGGCACACTCATGAAGTGCACAAAAGCCGATGAGTGGGTATGGGAAACAGATGCAGTATTTAACCACGGCGAAATCAAAGTGCTCATTAACGATAAAGAATATGAGCTTGGCGAAAACCATGAAGTCGACTGCGGCGCATCATTAAGCTATGCCCCTCGATTCATAAATAGCTAGTCATTCCACCGAAAAGGACTTTAGGGCGAAAAGCCTTTTAGTCCTTTTATCCTTTCTTAGTTTTGCCATTTTTTGTACCATAATCGCAAAAGATTGTGAGGTTATGGATGTCCTGTTTTTTAGAAAATTATTTTGCAAAAAACCCTGAAGGTCAGCGCTCAAAAGCCGCTATTGCCTATCTTGCATCACTTGACTACTTAAGCCAAGCATCTCCTCATATTGCCCAAAAAATTGTGCAGGAACTCCAAGACCAGCGCTCCTACCTAAAGATGATCGCCTCAGAAAATTACTCCTCACTTGCCGTACAGCTTGCTATGGGCAACCTCCTTACCGATAAATATGCTGAGGGCTATCCATTTCACCGCTTTTATGCAGGCTGCGATAACATCGACGCAATAGAACATGAAGCAGAAGAGTCTCTAAAAGCCCTCTTTGGGGCAGAAGCTGCCTACGTGCAGCCCCATTCTGGTGCAGACGCTAACCTTG
>JAYRNE010000253.1:0-2810 GCA_041912355.1 Chlamydiales bacterium | reverse complement strand
TATCATTTCCATATTTAGCTATGTAGTTTTTGTTACTCTCTTTATATGGAGAAATAACTATTCCACCACGATTGTAAAAATAATATACTAAAAGACCTTCACCAGCTATTACTAAAGGTAAAGAGGTAAGCATATAACTTAACCCTTCTTTTTCCTGATTAATACTAAATTGTGCAATTCCAGGAATAAGGTTATTTAATGCCATATTTAAGTTATATTCATTTAACTTACGCTCTTTATCTTTTAAAAGACCGTCAGTGTCATTAAAATCAGAAGAATTAAAGTTTATTTTAAAATTCACTAGCAATAATATAGTAAATAGTTCAAAATAAGAATTAGGGAAGCAAAGTAGGCGAAGAGCCTGCCCTACAAGAAAAAATTGGAGGTGTCATATATGTCACTGGAAAACGCAAAAGAAAATCTAAAAGAATTCGGTAAGGAACTCGGACTTGAGGACCTTGAATTCGACGAAAATAATACGTGCATTTTGGGAATTGATGATGAGTACTCACTACACATCACTTACGAACCAAATTCACGTAAGATGTATGTCTATTCGCCACTTTTAGATGGCCTTCCAAAAGACGACAAGACACGCCTGAGGCTCTATGAAAAGCTGCTAGAAGGTTCACTTCTTGGCGGTCAGATGGCCGGTGGCGGTGTAGGTGTTGCCGTTGCTGAAGAGCTTATACTTGTCCACTCAACTCTTGATATGGAACACGCCGTAACCTCAGCGTTAAGAGCGTATGCACCAATTTTTGTTGAAATGGTTGAAAAATGGCGTAAAACCTGTCAGGAAGTTGTCGAAGGTCGCGATGAGGGTGCCAAAACTCCAGGTCCTGCCGCAATGCCTCCAGTACAAGGAAAGCAGGGGCCCGGACAAGGATTTATTAAGATCTAGAAAGCTTCGCCTAATAAAAAGGACCAAAAGGACAAACAATAACCATTATGGTTTGTCCTTTTGGTCCTTTAAGTCCTTTTTATTGGGCGAAGTTTATTTTTGAGCGTTAAGTAGGCGCTCTTCCACGTTTTTCCAGTTTATGACATTCCAGATTGCCTTTACATAATCAGCGCGTACATTTTTGTACTGAACATAGTAGGCATGCTCCCATACATCTATGCCAAGCAGGGGAATAAGTCCTTTTGTGCTTAGAGGGTCTTGGTTATCGCATGTGGCAATTTCAAGGCGACCTTTTGCTTTATTGAAGCCAAGCCATGCCCAGCCGGAGCCTTGAATGGCAACTGCTTTTTGGCTTATTTGTTCTATAAAGGCATCTTTAGAACCAAATTCTTTGTTGATAGCATCTTCCAAGGGTCCCTTTTCAAGTTTGCCGCCGCCATCTTTTTGAGGCGCAAGGTTTGTCCAGAAAATAGAGTGGTTTATATGTCCGCCACCGTTAAACTTAATGGCTGCTTGGAGCGCTATCATCTGGGCGACATCATTTTTAGCTTCTGCTTCGGCATACTGCTCAAGAGCTTTATTTAGGTTGTTTACGTAGGCTTGATGGTGCTTTGTGTAGTGCAGCATCATAATTTCGCTAGCAATAAAGGGCTCAAGATCCCCAAATTCGTAGGGTAGTGCTGGTAGTTTTTCTTGTAGTACCATAAATGTCTCCTTAGTTGTTTAGAGTATGGTAGCTAGGAGGCTATATTTGTTCAACGGGAGAAAGGACCAAAAGGACAAAAGGACCAAAACGACCAAAAGGACAAAGGACATAAAGGACAACAATAACGGTTATTGCTGTCCTTTAAGTCCTTTGTCCTTCGTCCTTTTTTGTTCCAGGGCAGCCTTTGTCACATGGCCTTTTGTGAAAATTGCAGCATTATTGGGTAAAGCTTTAAAAAACTGAAAAAACGCATCCACACACGAGGGGCTTGAAAAGTGGATTTCATCAAAGCTTTCTAGGTCGACAGCTTCTTTTGGAGCAACATAGACTGTGTCGTACAAGACCATGTCAACATAGGAATAGCCCTTTACTTCAAAATAGTCTTTAAGAAGAGGTCTAGAGAGGCTTGAGTGGGGCCAGAAAAAGAGGGGGTTATCAAGTGCTAAGCCATCAATAAGTTCGATAATGCCCTCTTGGCATTCGTGCAAGGCTGTGTGCACATTATTTATGCCGAGTGCAGCTAGTGCCTTTGTAGTAGCACTGCCAACAGAAATAAATGTGGAAGCACTTTTTTGAAAACACTCTTTAGCATAGTGGCAGGTTGTTTTGCTCGTAACAATAATGTGCGTGGCATCGTGTAGCTTATCAAAATTGCAATTAGCTATTGGCAAAGTTTGGATGAGGGGAATGTGGATGACCTCTTTGTCATCTACTTTTGGGGCATCAAGCCCTACATAAAGTGCGCGCTTCATTTATATCCATACAAGCAAAAAGCTTTCTCATCTCTTCATCATCGCATCTAGCAATAACGGCTAATTGGCCCTGATGCTTTGCTACGGGCCCTGGCAAGGAAATTCTTTTCCAGGAAGTAAGGCCAAGGCGTATGAGGGCACATTCTGCGACAACTAAGCCTTCGATTTCTCCACGTTCAATATAGGCAAGGCGAGCTTCTATTGTGCCGCGTATGTCTACAAGTTCAGCGTGGGGATAAAGCGAACGTATCATCTCTTCGCGCCGAAGTGATGATGTCGCAATCTTACCATGGCCTGTAAAGGTGGCTGACATCACTAAAGAATCTGAAGGATCAAGTCCGCGTGTGAGACACACCATAGAAAGGCCATCAGGAAGCGGGTTTGGAAGGTCTTTTGCTGAGTGTATGCCAAGGCGTGCTTGTGATGTAAGTAAAAGTTCATCTATTTCTTT
>JAYRNE010000252.1:0-2890 GCA_041912355.1 Chlamydiales bacterium | reverse complement strand
TTCTAAATTTATTTAAACTTGTGTCTATATCCATTCCATCCCTTGCGACTGTTTTAGAGCCCCTAAGGGGGATTAATTAAAGCCCATAGCGACCGAAGGGAGCTGTGGGAACGAAGCAACCCAATCATAGAGCCCGTACAGGGCGATTTTGTGTTACGTTCGTTTCACAAAGTCGCCCTGAACGGGCTCTAGGGGGGGCTAACGCCATTCCCACAGCTCCCTTCGGTCGCTATGGGCTTTAATTAGTCGCCCTGGCGGGCTCTAAAACAAAAATGCTTTCCTTGGAAGAAATATGGACACAGGTTTAAAGAAAATTTCATTTCTAAAAACTCGAAGTTTTTGACAGCCAGGTATTACCCCAATGTTCTTGTAAGTGTCTTGACAAATTCTTAACATGCGGGGTACAACTAGATGGAGAAAGTCGAGGTCAGCTATGAGCGTTGCAGCCGTTGCAAATCAACCAACTGTTTGGGAAAGGGTTGGGCCCTATGTAGTGCCTCTTGCACACGTTGCAGGTGTTACTTTTATTGTAAGTCAGGTGTGGGGCAGAGTGGCAGCGGCAGCCTTTTTAGGGGTAACAATAGCCGCTAGTTTTGCCTTCCCTTCTATACGTGACCAAATAACTAAAAACGATCTTGTAAGCGCCGTTGCTCGAGCTGTTGTCCTTGTTGCCCTAACCTTTTTTGGTTTTAAGGGAGTTATTGTAGCCGTAGGAGTTGCTGCTATTTCAGGAGTTTTTCAAGACTTGCGCATGTTTCAAATTCGTGCAAGACTTGCCGCGGCAGAAACTCTAATTAAAGCATCAAATACAAAACTTGCCGACCTTACACGTAAACGGGACGAGTTGATTGCAGCTTGCAACAAAAAATGTGAAGACACTGAAGCCAAGTTAAAAACTCTTGCGATAAACGAAGACGCTGCACGTAAAACGATCGATGCTTTAGAACAAAAGCTTGTTGACTATCAGGCTAAATTAAAAACTATGCTCAATGGGTTTACTTTTAAAGAGTCAGATCTCGAATTTGCAAATACCCTCCTTAAAAATTTAGAGGTAAATATCTGATGTTTATTCAATGGCTTACAAAAATACTCAGCGCCGCAGGTGCCGCCACACACAATCAAGTGTTAGAAGAGCGGACAGACTCCATAGTTTCAAAAGTAGAGGCCCTTAGGCAGCAAGTTGCACAAGACGAAGAACGGTTGAAGCAAGAAGAAGAACAGCTAAAACAAGCCCAAATGCGCCTTGAAAGCCTCACTAGCAAGGTGGAATCTATGGTAGAAACTAAAGCTCGTGTGGTAAAGGTTATCGAAGAAAATTGTGCTGAACTTGGCCCATTAGTAAAGGATTTTGAAGCAAAAGTTACGCTTGCTCAAGAGCTTAAGAAAAGAGAAGAGCAATTAGATCTGATACTATCACGCACCACAGAACTTGCTAAACTTGCAAGAAATAAGGAGTAATTATGGTAAGCAAAATTGGTGATTTTGTAGAGACGTTACAGGTTTTACGCCAAGAGTATGTAAAGGCTTTTAATGAGCTTGATGGCGAACTTGAAAAAATCTGGAAAGAGATGAAAGAGGGCCCTCAGAGTGATCCACTTTCAAAGCCAATAATTGCAAATGAAAATGCATCAAAAGTGGCCTACTCTTATATGAAGTTTTGGTATTTTCCTTTTAAAGTAGTATATGCTGCTTCAAAAGTTCTTGAAGCGTATATGGGTGGTGAAGAAAAGCTACTTGCTCAGGCACTAAGCTTAGAACAGACCGTTACTGCCCTTCATCTACGTGTAAATGAGGGCGAAAGGCAGCTTCAAAAAACTGAAGGGGTCATAAACAGGAGTTTTGCAATCAACGAAGAGGCTCTAAAGGCCCTTGCTACCCTGCAGAAAGAAGAAGTTCTGCTGCTTCAGTCGATAAAAAAGCTCTTTCCTGAACTTTCTAAGGTAGACGATGTAACCACGGCTATCAGTGAAAAATTGACCGGATTGGGTACATCTAACGAGTATCGAGCACGATTTCTACAAAGCTACGAGCGTATCACAAAAGCCATTGCTGAAATCCAAGCCCATATTCTCAAGCAGGGTGGCGATGGAGCATGGGCTCACCCTGTAGCCACAGCAGGATATGTGTAATCTCCTGCCAGGCAACTGGTTATTTTACTGAAGCTGAAACTGCACCGCACGAATATAATTATTTTTTGGATATAATGTGTGTAAGAGGTCGCTAAAGAAGGCGTACATCTCCTCTTCGGGGTTTTGGTCGGGAGGAAAGTTAAGGATTCCAACGTTCACATCACCAATGCGGTAGATATTCCGGACTCTATCAATGCGTATATAAACTACGTGGCTTTTAATAAGTAACATTAGAACGCCGTTACTTTGTGAAAGCACATCTTTTCGTTTGTCGATTTCGTTTTTTAGCTGCAAAGCTGCATCTTTTACGTCACAGTTTACGCGGAAAAGACCCCTAACATTTTTAATTCTCTCTTGCTTGAGAAGCGACGCTGGGAAGGTATCTTGAATAAGCTCTTCATTAGGCCCGCTCTTGCCAAGGTTATGCTGTAGCTGCCTAAATCGATCGCGCGAGCTCACCTCTCCAATAGCCGAAATTCTAACGAATTCTTCAGCTGAAAGGTTTGGGAATTTTTGTTCATTGCACACCAATCGGGTAGTGGTTCCAAGGCACACCCCTTCATGAAAGATTTCGTCACGATCATCAAGGCCTTGAATCATCTCGCCCACAAGTCTAGGCTCCCATTTAGCATAGAACCTTGCTCTATCAACAATAGGTTCATCTACATCTCTATAGAGGCTCCCATCGCTGATCATATCTTTGATCATAGGTGGAATTTCTAATGCTTTCAGTTCATCAGGGCCAAGCGCTTTTGTCTTAA
>JAYRNE010000251.1:0-6722 GCA_041912355.1 Chlamydiales bacterium | reverse complement strand
CTGCCGGTTGCAACGCCAGGTACTGAAAAGCGCCCTTTGGCTATTACCCTCGGCTCTTTTGCATCTTCTTTATCAACCACCAACAGATCATCTGCTGCAACAGATACAAGCGGTCTTGCCTGAAGAAAATAGAGCTTTCCTGACATATCGACTGCAAACTCAGTGTCAATATGCTCGTACAAAAACTTTTTCTTATACTGATGAGCAATTGTTTGTACCCCTTTGGCTATAGCCAAGAGTGCTTCGCGATCAAGAGAATAGCTCTCTCTTTCGCCAGGTTTGCATTTGACAAGGTCCACACCGGAGTTTGTCTTATTTGGCACAACCTTCATCGATTTTGTGCCTAAAACAGCCTTTATCACACGAAGTGTCTTTGGGTGTAAAAGCCATTTATCAACGCTTACTTCGCCATCTACTACGCTTTCGCCCAGGCCAAAGTTTGCAGCAATCTCAATCCCATTATAGCCTGTGCTTATCTCCATATCAAAGGCGCAACCGGCGGCTTTTGGCGTAATCATTTTTTGAACAATAACCGCTATGAAAGAATTGGAAGTTTGGAGTTTTTTTTGATTTCGTTCAAAAACCGCGCGCTCGTTAAAGACTGAAGCCCAACATTTTTTGACACTTAAGACAACATCTTCGAACTCTTTTTGATTTAAGAACGTGTCATAAATGCCAGCAAAAGATGCGTCAGGGGAGTCTTCAACAACGCCTGAGCTTCTGACAGCGAGCTGCGATTGCCCAATATTCTGATACTGTTCGAATATAGCCTGAGTATGCAAAGAGGACATTGTGCCACCGCAAATTGCTTCTTGAATGTTTCTTGAAAGGGTAAAGAGCCGTTTTTCAAGTGGTGGCTTTTCTTGATCTATAGCTTCTTCAAGTTCTAGGCTCAATGCATCAAGCTCTGAAATTTTGCCATTAATCCCATTCTCCTCAAGAAATTCTTTATACATTCTAGTGGATATGCAAAACCACTCTGGAACATTGATACCTTCTACTTGCTCAAGATGAAACAGGCTTGCAGCCTTTCCGCCTACGAAAGCAAGCGATGCCGCTTCTCTATTTTTTGACGTAACAACAAGTGGCTCTTCTCGATTTGTAAGAAAAATTACTACTAAAAGAGTCAAGACTACTGAATACAGTAGCAGCAGGCCAATGGCGCCATTTTTTTTAAATATTTGAGTAAATTGAGGGATTTTCATAAGCACTTTTTTTTTTGCAAAGAGAATGCAAAAAAGAAAAAATACTGTTTAAGGCTTAAGAATAGCAGGTCATGAGATTTTAGGCAATTTAATTTTTCATATTTATTGCCATCTGCCGTGCCATTCTTTTATGACGGGAACTTGCTTGTAGATTTGGTTTTTTACAAGTGCATCGACGGCTTTTGCTCGAGCGTTCACGCTATCGGGTTTTTGTTCAGCAAGGGTGTGCTCACAGCCATCTGGCAAAAATACAGGGTCAAAGCCAAAGCCACCTTGGCCCTCTGGTTGGACTATTGTTCCCGTGACTTCACCCTTGTAGATAACAACGGTATTGTTGTGATGCATGGCTAAAAGCACTGTCCAGGTGGCTTTCTTGCCAGCATAGTCTTTGAGGTGGTCCAAAAGCCAGCGCACGTTAATGCCAACCTTAGCACCTTCAACATCAAGAGAGGTATCCTCAATAATCACATTCTCAGGAACGCTGCTTGCCTTGTGTGCAACTACTGTTACTGGGTCTGCATCGATTTCAGGTAGGTCTTCATGCGTGGCTATTAGGGTGAGGCCATGTTTTGCAAAGAGGCGTTTAAACTCTTCGAACTTTCCTTGATTGCTGGTGTTGAGTTTAAGGGTTTTTTCCATAGTATCCTCTTTGTGGCAAGATGTGAACAGAAGGATGATCAACAATATAAAGTGTTTCATAACTGGTTCTCTCCTTTGGTGACCTTTTGGCGCATAAGCTCTATGAACATTTTAGAATTCCGAGAAAGCTCCTTTCTCTGATGAGAAATGGCAACAATAGAGTAGCTAATTTTTGGGATTTTTATTGAAACGGGTACCAATTGATGCCGCTTTGCCACATAATCCGGTAGTATCCCTATACCAAGACCTTCTTTTACCATATTTGCAATGACTTCCCAACTGAGCACTTCAATAGCTGGGGGAACACGTTTTTTTTGAGCATCAAGATAGTCTAAGATGATTTTATCCTCGTACGAGTTTTCGCTTATGAACAATTTGTTTAGTGTAGATGGGCTCGGCAGCTTGGTTTTATATATTCCATATTTGCCCTGCAAAATCTCGTGAATTTGAAATGTGCTTGGGTCTTTATCTCTTTTTAAAATGATGCCAAATTCTACTTCGCTGCTTGAAACCCAGTCTCTCACAATGCCTGAATGGCCGAGTCGCAAAACAGGTGCAATATCGGGGTGGAGTTCGTAGAGCTGTTTGTAATAAATGGGAAGAAGAGAAATAGCAAAGCTGTGGCTTGTGGCAAAGCAGCATTTTCCACGATACACGCCCTCTTTTTCATTGAATAGATCTTCTAATTCATCAAATGAAGCAAAGATGCTCTGGCATTTGGCTAACAGGAGTTCTCCATCGACAGTAAGCTCAAAGCGGTTTTTTCGATTTGAGAGAAGCTTCTTTCCTAAGGCTTTTTCGAGTTTATCAATTCCTTGGCTGATAGCAGACTGCGTAACAAAGTTGCTTTTGGCCGCCTTGGTCATGCTTTGATGTTTGCTCGCACTATAAAAGTAGCGCAAGAATGTGATGTTAGAAAGGTATCTCATAGAACAAATCATAACATTATCAAAACTTAAAGTCACGTTAATTTATTATAATTTTTGATGAAAATGACTTTTGAGTAGACTTATAGCAGTTTTAATAGAGATACCATATGAACAAAAGCTATACATATCTTGTTGTTGGAGCAGGACCTGCAGGTCTTGCTTTTGCGTCTAGCGTTGATACTACAAAGTTCTTGGTAGTTGATTTAGGAAAGCCAATTCACAAGCGAAGTCGCCATCATCCAGAAGAGTGCGTGCAAGGTGCAGGAGGCGCTGGGCTCTTTTCAGACGGAAAGTTTTCGTTTTATCCAGCAGGAACTGAGCTTTGGAAATTAGATGCAAAGAGGTTAAAACAGGCGTATATAGCATTAGAGAGGGACCTTTCACCGTATGGGGCTATCCCTTCATTTCCAGAGATTTCTCATGAGGACAAGTTTCAACAAGACAAAGCTGGATGGTTTTTCAAACCCTATCCAAGTCTCTACCTGAGTTTAGAAGACAGGTATCGGCTCATCGAAACAATGGCAAATAAGTGCCCTACTGTGCTGTACGAAACTGAATTTGTGGATTATTGCAACGTCGATGGGGGCTATTCTGTTACGTTGAAGAATAGAGCCACAGGCGACCTCTTCCATGTTCACACAGAGCAGCTGGTTTTAGCAGGAGGACGTTTTATGCCTCTTTTTCTTAACAGAACTATGCATTTTCGTCGGTATGAGTTTGGCTTTCGCATAGTTGGTCCTGCCCAAAAAATTATAAAAGAAATCGCATGTCTGGATCCTAAATATGTTTTTAAGCAACCTGGCGTTGAATATCGAACGTTTTGCTGGTGTGAGCGTGGTGAAGTGGTCCAAACGAAGTTTCAGGGTATTCAAAGCTATTCTGGGAGAGCTGACTGTGCCCCCACGGGCATAAGCAATTTTGGCTTTAACATACGTGTAAAAGATACGTCCCTTCTCTCTGAATCTGATTTTAGAAAAATGATTAGAATTTCGCCATTTGAAACCAGACTCGATTTATTCATGGATACGCTGCATCACTACTATCCACAAAGTGCGGCGTCTTTAATTGAGTATGGCCTGAGGAAGCTTTTAGAGAGGTTTATAGGCCTTGCAGATAAAAGTATTTCTGTAGTTGGTCCAACAATTGAGGGCGTTGGCTTGTATCCTGTCGTAGAGGAAAATTTTTCACTTGCTGGAGCGCAAGGTATTTCAGTTATCGGGGACTGTAGTGGCATGTACCGGGGAATTATTCCCTGCATGCTCTCTGGTTACTCTCTAGCGAACATATATAACAAAAAAAAGGAGGAACTTTTATGACCATTCAAAACCGTATTCAAGATGATGCTGTATATAGACACAGCTATCCTAACATGAAAGGAAGTGGAGAGATGCCAGCTGTTCACGAGTTGCACATCTTCTTGCAGGATCTAAACCCAACTAGTAGCCAAGTCGAGCGTTATTATGCAGTTGTTAATGAATGGAACGCGCGTCATCCTGATGTGACAGATAAGATGAAGGCGTGCTACCTTGCGCTCGTGTTTCGCGCATCTGATGGGAAAGAGCAGACGATTTCAGTGATGCAATCGGCTCGTTACTTTCGTTCGAACAGCACCGATGATGTGGTCAAAGCGGTGCATGAAGATGCTGACTGGTTTGCTGCAAAGGGGTTTTCTGTGATTCGAGAAAAAATCGAAGCATCAGCATATGGGATCATGGGTATTCCGCAGACTGAAGATGCTATGCAGAGCTATCCAACAAAATACTTTGAATTTCACATCAAAATTGGCCGTAAGGATGTAGATAAATCTGATTTATTGACCGATGGAGAAATAAGCGAGCTTAAGCAGGTGTCAGAGCGGTTTACAAAGAGGTTCAAAACACCAATTCCTCTCTCTTATAACAAAAATCCAGATCAACTGCATCGCGATGGCCAAGGGCATCAGCGCTTTCTCAATGTGCGGTTTAGGGGCAAAGGCCTTGAAAATGTGAGAGAATGTGTAAAGGAAATTGAAAAGGCGATAAATGAAACTCGCACTTTCAAAGTTCTTAAAACTATTTCTGAGTATGTCTGGTATGATAGCTTTACTCAACTTGACCATGGCTGGATTGACTACACACAAGAGGAGCTTGCTGTGCGGTTACACGGTCTTGCTCTTCCAAAAATTGTCGCCTTCTTAGGACCAAAGCATGTTGGCAAAGACACGGCTGCAGATTATCTTGTTCGCTGCCACGGCTACGTTAAGTATGGACTTGCTGATCCCATGAAAAAAGCCTTACAGCATCTTTTCAAACTAAGTAATGAGCAGCTTTGGGGCAAGGAAAAAGAACTTGTAGACCCCTTTTGGGGCGTAACACCACGAGAGCTTATGCAATTTATAGGCATAGATACTCTTTATGATAACCTAGGAGAGCGTTTTCCTCAGATTGGCAAATCATTTGTCATGCGCAATTTCACGCGCTGGATGGAAGCGAACCCAGAAAAAAAGATAGTTATTTCAGATCTTCGAATACAAGAAGATGTAAATACTTTGAAAAAAATGGGCGCGCTCATCGTCCGGCTTGAGCGTCCAGCCCTCAGTGCACAAGACCCGCATTCCTCCGAAAGTGGTGTAGAAGTAGTTCATGGATATGATCGTGTTATTGTAAATGATTCCACAATCGCATTACTGGAACAAAAAGTTGAAAAAGAGGTCACAGGAAACGCATAGCAAGAGTGAAGTGGCAGCGGATCGGGGGAATTGTTCCGTGAAAGATTTCAACTACCTCGATCCGATCCGATACGGTCTTGATCTTTGCAAAATTTTTTGTCAGCAGCAATTCACTGTGTAGAGCTGTTCTATAACCTCTTTTTTGATCAACTGGGGATAGTTGGAAGAAGAGGAGTATTTTCAAAGAGATCTTTGAGGTCAAAGTGGTTGTTCATATTTTTACGAAACGAAGCCAATTTCTTCCCCATCGGTACCATGCAGGTTAATAGCAATTGCGGGTAGCACTGGCTGGCCGCACCTCATTGCCTGGACGCGCTGAAGCTCATGGATGGCTTTGTAAAAAATGCGTTCCAGTGATGATTCATATCGTGCAAGTCTTTGTATCGATTCACCAGTCAAGCCGCGAAAGGCTTGACTGAGGTTCACACTTGAATAACTGAAACCGCTATCACCGAGAAATTCTCCTTCAGCCTTTGTTAAACGGCGCAATCTCCAGGCAGCATTGACTATTTTTTCAACCATTAGATCTTCCATAGCGCCTTGCGGACAAAGGGCTTGGTATATCGCATCGCTAAATTGCTGCAGCTCTTCTGCATTTTCTTCTCCGATAATCAAGTCTTTGGAAAGTAGCCCATGTTTTACGGAGTTGTGACTGGCTATATGTTTTCCTTCAATTGACTTTGGTCCAGTTGATTTTAAGGCGTTTTGCCTGTTCGCTTGTAGTTGTGACTCAGTTGTCATAGTTATATCTCCTTATGTATGTGGTTTTTTGGCCACAAAAACCGCAAAATCTAGTTTATGCGGTTTTTGCGGTTTGCCGATATCTTCACGCTTTTTCCAGCAATTTGGGATGCACAATCCAAAATTCAGCAGGTTTGGTCGCTCCGTAGACTTTTTCTTGGACAACATGACCAAAGTCCTGTAACAAAGATAGTGCATTGATTACTCGCAGTCGATCTCTCATGCCACCCAGGTTATTGTGATAGATGTCTGCTGCTTTGAAACGAGAAGAAAGCTTCTTTTTGCGTACAAGATCAAGGATTTTTTGTGCATCAGAAAACTCAGCACTTTCTATGCTTTCATAACAGCGAAGTGCATGCGCTTGGTAGTAGGCAGCGATCGCTTCCGCATTTTTAAGCGTTGTCAAGGTGATTACATCTGAGGATGTCTTGTTCAGGACTTCATCGATGATATGCAGGATGATGCAGAGTGAAGCTATCAGTTTGGGTAGTTTGCCCATGT
>JAYRNE010000250.1:0-6400 GCA_041912355.1 Chlamydiales bacterium | reverse complement strand
CTTATTGGCCTTGTCATTTCCCAAACACTGCAGCTTACACTTGAATATTCCGGCGTAGAAGATTCAACGCTCGACATGCTTACACTCTTTAGCTTTGTAACAAGCATCTACATTGGCATAATGCTTACCCACACATCTCAAGAATCATGGTGGCTAAGTATTCCGTTTGTTCGCCTTGCCCCTGCAACACAGACGAAGAAAAAAGAGTTTATTGTAGACATTGCCGCTTTAGAAGATTCGCGCCTTATAGAACTTGCGCGCTCAGGCCTCTTAGACCATCAGCTTGTAGTGCCCACCTTTTTAGTAAAAGAGCTGCAAAAGTCCTCTGAAAGCGCTGATGAAACAACTCGCGTGCGTGCAAGAAAGTGCCAGGAGCACTTAAAGCGCCTTGAGACTATGCCAGAACTTGGCATCCAAATTAAAGAGTTTCACTTTACAGATGCCGAAGACCTTGCTGCAAAGCTAATACGCGCTGCAAAGCTAATCCAGGCCTATATCCTATCGTCTAGTGAGCCTTCACAAATACGAACTGAAGATGACCTTCCAACAACTATAAGCCTTGACGCTATTGCAACAGCCTTAAAACCTGGTGCACAGCGAGGTGAAATTTTGTCCATCAAGATACAGCGCCTTGGCAAAGAGCCAAAGCAGGGCGTAGGCTATCTTGAAGATGGAACAATGGTGGTAGTAAATGGTGGTGGCGAATTTTTAGGTATGCAAATTCGCACACAAGTGCTTTCACAAAAATACTCCTCATCTGGCAAAATTATCTTCTGTAACGCCCTTCAGCAAGACGATAGAGATGGCGAAAAGGCAGTTATTTTAGAAGGCAACCCCTACCATTTAACATACCAGTAGCATCATGATAAAAGGCATTGGCATTGACATTATAGAACTAGACCGCATTGCCAAAGCTATAGAGCGGCAGGGGCAGCCCTTCATAGAGCGCCTCTTTACGCTCAATGAACAAAAGCCGCAAGACGCCTCTAGCGTCGCCTACTACGCCGGCCGCTTTGCCGCAAAAGAAGCTATAGTAAAAGCCCTAGGCACCGGCTTTCGCGGCATCTCCTGGCACGACATAGAAATCCTGAGCGATTCCCTAGGCAAGCCCTACGTCACCCTATCTCCCCAAGCGCAAGCGCGCTTTAGTAACCCTCAGCTGCTTATCAGCATAAGTCATTCTAAGACAGTAGCCACAGCTTTCTGCATCTGGCAGGAATAATTAAGGTATAGCAAGAACAAGCACCCCTACCTTTTTTATCCTGAACTTCCGATTATCTTATTTTGTTTTCTAGCGGGAATAGCTTCCGAGCAACCGTATTTAAAAAAGTTGACAGCCCACGGCCGGCCCCTTTTCACTTTTCACAGCCCTTTTCACCATTTTTTGCCTCTTTTCAGTCCTGGTACCAAAAAATTACGCCATCGTGAATTTTCCGCCTCCACAGATGCCGTCGAGGTTTATATCTACCTGTTCTTGGGAGGTGAGTATGCCTATGGCAAGCTCTAGGTGGTTAGAGCAGGTGTGGCATATGGTCTTTTCACCCTCACAGGCTGTTATTTTAATGGGTTTTGTACCAAGGGCAGGCGAGCCTGTTATGGCAGCGATAAACTCGGAGCATTTTT
This sequence comes from Chlamydiales bacterium, assembly GCA_041912355.1. Lineage (GTDB taxonomy): Bacteria > Chlamydiota > Chlamydiia > Chlamydiales > FEN-1388 > SZAS-7. The sequence continues at coordinate 4,777 of JAYRNE010000250.1, read as the reverse complement.
TATCGTCAGCAGATGTAATCCAATTGCTGACCCACTGCTGAATCTGTTCCGGTATGTCAGGTGTAAATTCCAAAGCTTTTATAATTTGTTCCTTGCCTACTTTGCCTTGGAGCTTTTCTGAGAGGGTAGCAGGTAGCATCTCTTGCACATCGTGCATTGTTACTTCTGTAAAAGGGACATCTTTCATACCCTTTGCAATTTCTAAAAGAGGCCCAAAGACATCTATCAGCATGCCTTGGATAGTTTCTTGAGCATCGTCATCGTTTTTATTTTCCTGCAGCCATTGAAGTGTGCCCGTAGCTCCTTCATCATTGCGGTTCATCTCTACGTATATGTCGCATAGTTCGTGAAGAGTTTTCTTATCTTCTACAAGCTGTTCAACCGGCTTATTAAGGTGATGCTCCTGCAGTTTTGTAAGGCCGGTAAATACTGACTGCTCAAAAATCATCCCTATTGGGTAGTCAGTAGTGGCATTCAGACAAAACATCAACAAGCGTCCCATATCCCTGTAGGCTTTTTTTGTTTCCTCATCAAGAGAGCCTTGTGCTACTGGAGCATAAAGGCCATTAGTTTCTCGCTGTTGAAAGTTGAGTTTTATTTTGAGGGCATCAAATAAGTCCGAAATAAAAACGCGACCTAAACCTCCAGCATCTTGTCCCCGCTCTCCTTTGAAAGTCAGCTGAATTTTAGTGGCACGTTTTTTTGCAATCTGTTCAGAAATTTGCGCAAGAAGCTCAAGGGGTTTTTCCTTTATTGCCTCTTGGGGGATTTCCAAGACATAGGAGTTGTAGTAATCGATGAAATAGAGGATGTCATCAACGTCACTTTCTTGATCTTTGTTTGCCAATGTTGCCTCTACTACAAGCGCCCTTTGACTAGGCTCAACGCTGTAAAGAGCACGAATGATATCTGCCATACCATCTCCTGTATACTCTATACCCTCAAGAAGTTGATTTGTATAGGTAACTATGCTTTCTCTTTGATCATGAGGTATTTGAGAGATAGCATGAATAAGTGCTGTAATATTATTTATAGAGCCGAAGCTTTTGGAAAAATTTGATAAAATATTTAACACTCTATCTAGAACGTCCTTTCTTTCTTCAGGGACAGTATTTTCTATTACTATTAAAATTTTAGAGGTATTTTTACGAAGGGTAAATTCTTCATATGTAATCTCTATGGCACGTTTTAGAAAATTGCTTGTTTGTCCTATTAGTAGCTCGGCCACTTGAGGATCTGACTTACTGGCATATGACAAAAGGGAAGAGATTTCTTCAACTGTAAGAGGACGTTCTAGTAGAGGAAGAATTCTGTTTATGATAATGTCGTGGTAATCTTGAATTTGCAAAAGAGCGTTATAAATATGTAAACAATCATTAGGTTTAGGCTTTGGAATGCATTTTAAAAGATCTTGAGTAAGTGTTATAAATTTTCCTCGAAGATTAGGAGGAGTAGCTGCAATTGCTTCAAGATGCTTATAACTTAAAAATTCAATACTGTTATAGCATTGAAATAATAAGAGTTTTTGAACGACATCATCATATTGTTCGGCAGGAACTTTAGCTAAAATCTTGAATATGCGATCCGATTGAAACTGATCTTTTATTTCAAAGGTTTTGATATGGTCTTCTTTAAAATTCTCCATGTGCTTAATGCCGGTATTTACCTGCTCAATTGTGATGCTAGTAATAAATTCTCCATCAAGCGCAGTTTCGCCATATGTAACATCAGCAGCAAGTATATGGGCGGCGACTTCCATAGCCGCTTGCCTTTTTTCTGAAGGCATTAATGAAATCAACTCAAGAAACATGGCAGTTTCGTGTGGAATTTGTAAAGCAGAAGTCTTATTTTCTAAAAATTTAACGACAGTATTTAACAAAGGCAGAAGATTTTTCGTTTCTGTAATTATTTTTTGCATTGCCTTGGGATTAATTGGCCCATGTCTTTCATACTCTCCTGCAAAAATTTTTAAAACAGCCAAAAGTACTCGTTTATCCTCAATTCCTTCCAGAAGGGGTTTTAGTTGAACTATGCAATCACCAGTATTCATTTTTTGAATGCCATTTATAATGTCTATGAGGATTCTCTTTGTATAGTTATCAGTTTCTTCTTTATAAAGAGAGTTAATTACAGTTATTGTCTCCAACAAGCCTTTTTTGGGTATAGACATGATTAATTGAAATGCTATATCTGGTAAAAACCTTTTAAGCTCATCCATAACGCCTATTCGCTCTTCAGGCGTAATGGTTGCCAAAAACTTAAGAATCAGTGGCAAATATTCTTTATAAAATACTAAGCGCTCAATAAATGGCCCTTTTTGATGAGGAGGTAGCTCCATTGCAAGAGCAATAATACCCTGGCGTATCTTGTTATCGGTCACGCTTTGAAAGAGAAGATCAGCTGCTTTTTTGATTTCATTTTGAGTGGCTATATCCTGTACATCTTTTACTAAGAGATCTGTTTCTTTAGGAAAATGTGATCTATAGGGAATGATTCTTCTTTGTACGGCCTTGGTCTTTTCTTTTGTTTTTTTTGTTTCGGTAGTGCCAACTGGTTCATCTTCGTTGCGCTCGCGCTTTAAGGTAGCGGGCGTTTTTTCTACAGGAAGGTCATTATCTTCTTCCAGTATGGCATGTGCAATATCATCTGTTTTCGATTCGCGCCTTGTTTTGCCTTTCTTGCTGGGGCGCTCTTGATCTGCTAAAGAAAATTCCTCAGGGGCGCCTCTTACGTCATGGCTATCCATAGGATACCCTCCCTCTCTAAGACTATAATATATAATACTTATTTTAATGTCAAAGAGAGTTTAATGAGGGTGGTTTATCAGGCTTATTTTGAATTTGTGGATTCTAAGTACTTAACCCACTTATTGCCAAATACATAAAGAAATCCGTTAAATCCGTCAGTTGTTGAATGTTCTGCTGCTTGCATAAACCGCTCCTTGTGAGATGAAATAAAGCGTACATCAAAGGCAGAAAAATTGGAAAGTTTTAAATCCTTTAGAAATAAAACGCTCTTTGCTCTATACTTATTTACACATATATGCAAGCAACACAACCCCTACAACAAGCTCCTATAACTACCGCAGCACTTGCCTCAGAAAGCGAAAGCTGCCCCGTTGACTCTGGGGATGTCAAAAAAGTAGAGACCTGGATTGAGCGAAAAGGAAATGTAACAAAGGGCGATTTTGCTGCTTTATGCCTTGATTTTCCTGATCTTGCCATGAAGGCATTAGATACATATAGCCCCTCAGCGCTGCCTAAAGAACTTCCTGCAAGAACCATTACAACTCTTGGCTTCCATGAATTACATGAAGAGCTACTGCTTCGTTTAATTGCTGCAAATATGTGCGATAACTGCCCCACTCTACTTCATAGAGCCTGTGAAAACAAATATTATAAAGTAGTAGAATTTCTAGTTGGGCGTGGCAGCGACCTTTCAGCAAAAGATGAATTTGGTAAAACGCCCCGTGATCTTAGCGAAAAACTGGAAGATAAAAAGCTTCTTGGACTGCTAAACAAGAAAGAATAGACCTATTCGAAAGATAGAGCACTTCTATTTATAGACTATTTTCCAAAGTTCGCAGCTTTGATCAGACGGACTATACACAATACGCTCTTTCTTTGCAGTGCCAACAGCTTCTTGGGCTAGTCTATAAAGCTCTTCCAAACTTACGCTTGAGCGTGAAGCACCTGTAATTGTAATCCTGAGTGAGTTTAAGGGGCGCTTTAGATGGTTAGTATAGGTTCTGAAGCGCTTAAAGGTTATATTTTGACCAAGATGAATTTCAAAAAAACGCTTAATCGCCTGCCAATTTGCCCTGTTGCCAAGCTTTGCTTGAAGGCTGATGATAACCGCCTTGCCAGTCGGCTTTAATAGACTTGCCTCATACAAGAGTACCTGAAGCGGGTCATTCTCGTAAGTAAAGGCGCCATAGACATCTGTAAGCAGGTCCACCTTTGCTTGATATTTCTTATAAATTGTAAGCTCTCGTGGAAGTTCAGAGTAGATGGGAATAATGCCAGGCAAGACGTCGATCTTGTGGCCATTTACCCCAACAAGTTTGGCCTTACAAAAGTCTCTAGATTCTGAAAGGGCAATACCCGTCCTGCAGCCAATGTCTATCCATAGCATGCCATCTCGTAGTTCATCTTCAAACTCGATAGCCGTGTACTTTGCATAAGTAGCAAGATCGCGCTCTAGTGGCCATGTGGGTATCTTTTCGCTCATAACTTTTTACCAGGCAATAAAATAGCTGCCGCTTGTGCCGACTTTGTAACTAGTAAAAGCCCAGTCGCTGGGGCTTTTGCCATATAGTAAAGTATAGACGTAGGGCTACCATAACGCGGGTTTTGAGGGTTAAAGAGGGACTTAGCTTCTAGCGACTGGTAATCAGGCCAAAAGGCATGAACCACATCGCGACCGGCATCGTCCTTATCTATCCACCAAGAGCCTGCGTAAAAAGCATTTTGCTTTAATAGCTCGCAGGTGCCATCTAGCGCGAAATAGAGCTGGTACAAACTATTACTCTGCCGCGTTAGCCCAACTACTGTATTACCAACGATTTTACTGCGAAAGGCAGTTTCGTCTAGGAGCTCATATTCAACAGAAAGCTCACTCCCCTTGAGATAAAGTGGCAGACACAACAAAAATAAGGTGATTGCTTTAACCATGCCTACAATATAATACAATAAAACCTAAAGCTAAAGGTATTTATGACGCCCCACCTGGGCTGTCAAAAACTTCCAGTTTTTAGGTATGAAGTTTTCTTTAAACT
>JAYRNE010000249.1:0-3435 GCA_041912355.1 Chlamydiales bacterium | reverse complement strand
AGGCAGTATATCTGTAAAGGTGGCGGCTATTTGGCGAAGTTCCTCTTCTATTTGCTCTGACGTATAGTGCTTAAGGAGTAACTTGTTATAGGCAAAAGCTCTAAAGGCGTAGCTATCGAAGACTTTTTCTAGCTCCTGTTGCATAGCAAGCTCTTTGGGGACTATCCCCGGCGTTTTGCCAACAAGCTCCCAAGGATCAGAGGCAAGCCTTTCTATAAAGAGCTCCTCAACACTTATCATAAGCGATCGGATTTCGTCAGTTGTTGCCCCTTTAAGCGCCCCAAAGACTCTATCGATAAGGTGGCTCGTTAGTGCTTGTGAAAAGGCTCTTGTTGTGTCGCTTTTTATCCTTTGAAACTCATTTAAGAGGGCATAAAGTTCTATGTGGTAAAGCTCGAGCTCTCCTTCTACGGTGATGCCAAGATGACGTTTAAGTTCATCTTCAATAACCTTTCTATCTTCTTCATCCACTGCGAGCTGTACACGCTGCGTTGTCGCTAGGCTTCGCATCCTCCAAAATGCCTGCATGCCATCTCGCAGCATGTCATTTTTATTAAAGGTAACGGTGGCGACTGCTTTGGGATCAATAATATCGTTTGCCCCAGTACAAAACTTGAGCGGCCAAAACGCTGCTCGCTTATCAGCTGGTATGCGACTCATTTCTGCTGGAACAGGAATGTCTTCACCGCGAATGGCGAGCATCTGCTTTTCTTGTTCGTTGTAGTAGGTTACAGCTTGTATAGTATCAGGGAGCATCTTGAGCATAGCTCTTGCAACTTGCTCATTATCTTGGCCAAGAAAGTGTCCCCCTAAATCTGCAAGTGAAGTCGCTTGAAGATCGCCTTCAGTAATATGCACCCTTACCTGTTCTTCTAAGGTCTTTTCGCGTACGTTTCTGGGTATAGTGATAACTCTTTGTGGGCTGTTTTCTTGAAGAAGCGTAAGTGTTTTTGCGCGAGTGTCGCTTACATGTATCTCTGAAAAGAGGTGACGATAGGTATTTGCATTCCAGGGTGTTCCAGAAAAGGCATTTGCCGTTTTGCTTATCAGGGGAACAACTTGAGAAGAGAGTGAAAGCTGCAGGCTATAGCGCTTTAAAGTAGGTAGCACATGACGCTCGACTAATTCAAGTTTGAGCTCGGGATTGGCGTTTATTATAGAGGCAATGTGGTCGACAAGATCATCCGAAACTTCATCTGCCAGTCGATAGCCATCACTATTCTGAGTAAGCCTTTTAAACTCGCAAAGGGCAGTATCTTCGTTTATGCGTATGTCTATTGCCAGTTGCTCCTTCAACCTATTGAGCTCCATCTTTATCAGGTCGCGATCTATTGGCTTTATAAGGTGCATGAGCATTGTGTAGGTGATGATTTCACTTTCTGTGCCGTGTTGCGACTCTTTTTGAGGTTTACCCATGTTATAAGGGATTGCCATAAACCGCATTTCAGGGTGAGCAAGAATATCTTCAGGTGCCGGTGGACCATAGTGCTCGCCAAGGGTTTTGGAAGCTGTGAGATAGAGGATTTCGCCAATTTGTTCTTTTAAGGCGGCTAAGAGGCTTCGAGCTTGCGGTGGCGCCTGGCGTATAAGTTCATAGGCTGGATCGTGCATGGAGCGATCAATAGTAGCTAATTCTGCTTCATTGAGGGGGACATTAAGCGTATTAATAGATCCAACAATATAGCGAGAGACCTCTATGCGCTCAGCTGGAGTCAGTCGTTCGAACAGCGTAAAGAGCCCATCTTCACGTAGAGGATTTCCGGTAAGGTAGGTTGCAATAAGCGCTTTTTGTTCCGGTTTAAGCGATGCTAGATAGGGGGCAAGCTCAGGTGCCAGCTTTCCTTCTAAGACTTTTTGTATGAGGAGGGGTTGTAGACGTGTTTTATAGCTCTCTTCGGTGAATGCAGGGGCATCTTCTCTTGGGGCAAAGGGTAAGCGTACTTTACTTTGCAGCTCTTTATCACTAAGTATAGTCCGCATAATGGCAGTGGGGGCTTGTGTAAAGGCCTCGTGGGTCTTTTCTGGTTCCCCTAGCGTAAATTGGTGGGACTTTAGGATGGTTAAGAGCTCATCTACTTCATCGAGGCTTGCATGGCCATAGTCTCGAAAGAGCGAGATAATTTTGCTGAACCGTTCTAATTGGATGTCTGAGCAGTAGCTTCTTGTGGTTTCTACAAAGCGAAGAGCTAAGGTTAGGAGGCTACTTGAAGATATCAGAAGGTAGCGGCGATCTGTCCTGATTTTTTCAAGCTTGTCGATTAAAAACTCTAGGGCCTCTTCACTTACGTCAGTAGTTCGTGTAAAGTGAATTACTTCTACCATGCGATCAAAGCTATCTCCCATATAGCGCTGTAGCTCTTCTACTTTTGCATTAAGAAGTTGGTCGGGCATAGAGAGGTAAACAAGCTTTTCGCCATCAGCCTCTTCAACGCCAAGAAGAACGCTTATCACTTCGGTCTTACCAAAGCCCATGACAGCTTCTTGCAGTACGCCTTGCTCGCGCTTAGTTATGGGGTTTTGCTTGTGTTTTTTGAGCGTATCGAGCGCTTCTACCTGATCTTGGCGTATGCGAAAGCGCGATACGTCCTTACTTCGCTGGTAGTCATATACAAGTCTTGCAGGGTGTAGGCTTGGATCGTAGGGGGATTTATAGTTGTTAAGCTCTTTAAGAGTACGTGCAAGAGCTGATGGATCTCCACTACCACGTACAAGTGCATCTGCCTGCTCGCTCATAAAGGCAAGTCTTTGAGCGTGCCTTCCAAGGCGTAAGACATCAATAGTTCTTGCAAAAAGGGTCTGGATCTCTTCGGGGGTGAGGTAGGGCAGGCGCTTGTGTACCGCTTCAGCATCTTGCGTAAGAAGAAAAGAGGCTATTTCATCAAAGTGGACGACGGTATCTTCATCACCAAGAAGGCGCGCGCGTTGCTCCGTCTTTAAGGCGACATCAGTTGGAGGTTTATTCGCAAAGGCAACAAGAGCATCTTGTAATGATTCAAAGCTTTCTATTGCTGTCTTTGCCATCTCTTTAAGCTTTAATGCAGCATGTGTAAGAGCTTCTTTATCTTTCACGACAAATTCACTTTGAGGCTGTAGGCTCTCACCATAGGCTTTTACTTCATCTGCTACTTCAGAAAATGCCTTTTGAAGATCTGGATTTTTGGCATTTTGACGAAGTCCCTTCTCTAGGCTTGCTACTGCCATCTTTTGCTTTTCCGAAATTTTTGGGGGCTGCTCTTTGATAGCCTCTTCTAGTTCAGGAATAGGGGCTTCAAGTTCAAAAGCTGGCGGTTGTAGACGTACTGAATGGAGGTAGGCCTCATTAGGTGGCATGGGGATAAGTACATCGCTTACAGCTTTTCGCGTACTCTTTTTATCTTCTATATGAGAGTCATTGCGAATATAGCGATAGACAGTCTCTACTAAATTATAGAGCGT
>JAYRNE010000248.1:0-2709 GCA_041912355.1 Chlamydiales bacterium | reverse complement strand
TTATAGGTTTAGTAGACCTATACCAGGGAGTTGACTTATCAAGTGTTTCTGCAAATGTAGACATTATCCGATCCATTTTCCACATCAGATTTGCAATATCTCGCAGTTCGAGGGCTTCAGATTCAGACTCTGTAGTAAGTAGCTTTATACTTATGGCAACATCACCAAGCTTTTGTTTCAGTTGAGAAAGGCCCGTTAAGGCTTGACGAACACTATCACTATCGTTAGATGGTATACTTTTTGCAAATGCGTTAAGGGTTTCTATCATCGCGCTACGTTGATTCTTTACCCGCTCGAATGTAGTTTTGATTCGGCTATTTAGATCAGTCCCTTGACTAGTTTTAGAATTCACGGAACTTGCCCAATCGGAAATTGTACTTTTTAAAGCACTATAAGCAGGATTGTCGCCGAGAGCTGCCATATGGCCTCCAGTGTATACAATCTATTATATATAATTATATTTTTATTTACAATGAAAGAAGAGATAGCTGCCGTAAAAGCTCCTGGGCACGCACGTCCCAAGTATGCTCCTTCAAGAGGATGGGGTGGGTGGCCCAAACCCGGGCAAGGCGCACCTCTTCATCAGCTAGGGCCTCATCTATGAGGGTATTTACCTTATCATAGCCAAGATAGCTAAGAAGGGCTGGAGAACCCCCAAACACCTTTTGAACGGCAATATTATCGTTGGCAAGAACGCTTGCTCCTGATCCAAGCGCCAAAAGAAGGCGCTCGTGCAGGCCACGCTTAAACATGGGAAAGCTGTTTATGATGATACGCGAGCGCCGAAATATCGCTTGGATATCGGTATAGGGCACTTCATCGTGAAAAACAAGCTTAGAGCTATTTTTTACCGACTTTTTCCAGGAATCGACATATTTTTCGCTACCAAAAACATGTATCGGCCTCTCTATGGCAGACAAGATGCGTATACGGTCTATACCGCGAATGTACTGATCTAGAGAGGTAAGTAGATCAAAGAAGTCTATGCCCTTCTCTAAAAGCTCTTTTTCGAAAGCCCCCTTGGCGTTTACCTCCTCTACAAAAGCCTGCAGGTGAGATATATGGCTACTTGCCAGCACCCTTTCTGCCATGGCATGCATCCTTGCAGCGCTTTCTGGGGATAAAAGCTCTTGCCACGTGGCTGCTATATCAGGCGCATCCATAAATGAGCCGCACATGACTATATCTAGGTCGCGATAGGCCGGGATTTCTCGTATAGAATCGCGGTCTATTGCGTGGGGAAAATAAAAGGCATTTTGCCCTCCTAGCATCTTGTAAAAGCCTATAGAGTCTTCATCCACAAAGCTTACAGGGCTTTTAGGAGTACGCAAAAGCTCTGGAAAGTAGTTTGCAGAGTCGATGATCATTGCTAGATGGGGAATACCAAGAGGCTCTAGAGGCGAATGTTCACTCACAGTAACGTTAAAACCGGCTGTAAAGTTGGGGCTATTTTGCACAAGATGAGCAATAACGGAACCCACGCTTAGCTCTTTATAATCATAAAGTGAAGAGGCTACCCCCAAACGTAGTAAAGCTTTTTGTAAACCCTCTGTAAAGGCATGCTGAACGCCATATTGCTGAGTGTGCGGAAAGGTAAAAAGGTCTATACGTTCTATTTTCATAGCTTCTTTTTCTCAGAATGCTTGAAAAAAAGCAAGAAACTCAGGTATTATCTTGCAACGATCGGAGTATAGCGCAGTTTGGCTAGCGCGGCTGCTTTGGGAGCAGTAGGTCGGGGGTTCAAATCCCTCTACTCCGATACCTCAAGCGGTAGAACCAAAAGTTCTACCGCTAATTTTGTTTATAGGGGCCCTCATGCACCTTCCACTCTTTTTATCTTTTATCTCCTGGGATCCATCTAGAGTTGCTGTAACGATACCTCTTTTAGACCTCCCGATATACTGGTATAGCCTACTCTTTGCTGGCGGCTTTTTTCTTGGCTATCTTGTTGCTGTTAGACTTACTTGGAAAGCCTTAGGGATAGAAAAAAAGGCTGCCTATACCTTTATGGACCATCTTGCCTGGTATGTATTTATTGGCATGATTGTGGGTGCAAGGCTTGGCCACGTCTTTTTTTATGAGTGGCCCTATTTTAAGAATCACCTTATAGAAATCCTCTACACATGGGAAGGAGGGCTTTCAAGCCATGGGGGTGGCATTGGCCTTTTGGCGGGCCTACTACTCTTTTGGAAGAACCCCAAAAGGCGCCTTAATGGCCTTTCTTTTATGCGACTACTTGATGTACTCTGTGTCGCGACTAGTCTTGTTGCCGGCTTTATACGCCTTGGCAACTTCTTCAATCAGGAAATTTTGGGCAAGACAAGCACGCTCCCCTTTGCTGTATGGTTTGGCCATCCAAGCGATCCGAGCGCGGTAATGCCCTGCCACCCTGTGCAGCTTTACGAAGCTCTTTTCTACTTTGCTTGCTTTGCTATTTTATACAAAGCATTTTTCAGGTTACGTCAAGGCAAAACGGCAGGCCTTTTCTTTATTCTCATCTTCACCTTCCGCTTTTTCATAGAGTTTCTGAAACTGCCCCAAGGGGCCTATGACACAAGCACCATTAACATGGGCCAGTGGCTTAGCTTGCCCTTTGTTGCGTTGGGAATTTATTTACTCTCGAAAAGAAAAGACTCCGCCCCAATATAGCTTAGAATCAGCGAAGCTTTTTGGAGTGCGGGGCAGTCATGCACCGCTTTTAAATTCATG
>JAYRNE010000247.1:0-4416 GCA_041912355.1 Chlamydiales bacterium | reverse complement strand
TGTGCTTAAGCGTATGGCGTTGCCCAATAAAACCTTTTTAACACTCGTGCCCGAGCCCGTGCCCGTGCCCGTGCCCGACGGTTGACACCCTAGGCCGTTTAAATACCCCCCCCTCACTCTTTGTTCTCCCTTATGTCCCTTTCATAAAACCCCAAGATCTGATACAACAACCTTTAACTAAAGATTAGGTAACCTTTTATGCTCAGGGTTGTAACGCCAGATGAAATGCGCTCTATTGAAAAGGCCGCTATTGACTCTGGTATATCCGTAGAAACACTCATGGAACAGGCTGGCAAAGAGACGGCGAAAGTCGTTTTAGCTTTTGTTAAAGAGCAAAAACTTGCCCAGAAGGCCTTTATTATTGCTGGGCCTGGCAATAATGGCGGCGATGGCTATGTCGTCGCGCGTTATCTTTTACAAGAAGGCATGACAGTACAGGTGGCCCAAATAGGTCAACTAGACCCTGCCTCTTTAGTCAAAAAGCAAAGAAGGCGCTTTGAAGCACGTGGTGGCAAGGTTATAGACCTTGAAGCAAAGAAAATCACCCTTCCAGAAGAGGGCGTTTTAGTTGATGCAATTTTTGGAACAGGATTTCACGGCAAGCCAGAAGCCTATACCGCTCAAGTCATAGAGGCTATGAATGGCTCCAAACTTCCAATAATTGCCGTAGATGTTCCCTCAGGGCTTAATGCAGAGAAGGGAACGGTAGAACAGGTTGCAGTAAAAGCTACTATTACTTGCACCATGCAATACCCTAAGCTTGGTTTTTTTCTGCAAGAGGGCTGGAACCATGTTGGCAAAGTCATGAGCCTTCCAATAGGGCTCACAACGACAATACGAAACACTAAACAAACGCCAGAATTCAGCGATATACAAACACTTTTACCCCCACTTGTACGCACGCGCAATAAATATACTGCGGGACACGTTGTGGGCCTTGCAGGCTCTCATGGCATGGCAGGAGCTGCATTAATGACCTCATATTCCGCTCTAAAATCTGGAGCCGGCATTACTCACCTGCTATTTCCTGATGAATACACGACAGAATTTACCGGCCAACCCCTTGAAGTTGTGCGGATTGCCTATAAGCCTGAGGATATGGCCACCATCAGCCACTGGCTTGAACGGGCAGAAGCGACCTTTATTGGCCCAGGCCTTGGCCTTTCCCCGAAAATTGAGGCCATGCTCCACACACTTTGGCCAAAACTTAAAGGAAAAATTGTACTTGATGCCGATGCCCTTACTTGGCTTGCAAAAACCAAACAAACAACCTTTGGCCCTCTACCGAATGCAATTTTAACACCTCATCTAGGTGAGCTGCATCGCTTTTTCCCCGAAAAAGAGCCTGTTACAGAAAAGTTTTTAAAACGCTGCCAAGAGCTTGTAGATGTAAATAAAACAAACCTCGTACTAAAGGGCGGCCCGACATTTCTCTTCTCCCACAACGCCCCCTGCACCATTATCATGGAGGGCGACCCTGGCATGGCAACTGCCGGCTCAGGCGACGTTTTAACCGGCATTCTAGCAAGCCTCCTCTCACAAGGGCTAGAGCCACCTAATGCTATGCTCCTAGGAACCTACCTTCACGGCCTGGCTGGTGAACTTGCCGCTCAAGAAGAGACCTCTTATTGCATGACAGCAATGTCAATTATTGCCAATTTACCTAAGGCTTTTAAGGCATTTTACCCAAATTAAAAGAAGCAAAGGGAGCTACTCTTTACACCTTTGGCTTTACTTACAGTTAAAGCTTGTCACGTACGATCCCTTCGAATTTTTTTGACAACTACTCCATTTATCCCTATACTTTATTGTCATGGATATTAAAGAAATTCTTGGGATAGCAAACCACGCCTTTACACTATTTATTATTTTCCCAGCTATCGTCTTGCTGGGAGGCTACCTCACCTTTCGATTAAAATTTCCTCAGGCAACAAAGCTTGCCCTCTCGACAAAGCTTCTCTTACAAAAAAGCACTGGCACTGGCTCAATCAGCCACTACCAGGCTATGAGTTCTGTTTTGGCAGGCAATTTTGGCACAGGAAATATCTCAGGTATTGCCATTGCCTTAACAACAGGTGGCCCAGGCGCTCTTGTTTGGATGTGGATTATGGCCTTTTTTGGAGCTGCCATTCAATTTGCAAGTTGCTACCTTGGCATTAAATACCGCAAATCAAGCCCATCAGGCGACTTTAGTGGCGGGCCTATGTACTACCTCTCTTCAGGCTTAGGCTTTAAAACACTAGCCGTCTTGTTTTCAATAGTGACAATGCTCGCAGCCTTTACAGTAGGAAACCTTGCCCAAATCCACTCTATTTCGCTTCCGCTACAAGCAGCAGGGTTAGACCCCATCTCAACTGCCTTAATCATTACAATTAGCGCATTTGGCGTTATTTTAGGTGGCATTAAGCGCGTGGCTCGCATGGCATCTGCCATAGTCCCCTTAAAAGCAATACTATACCTTGGCACAGGCATTGTAATACTAGCACTGCATGCCGACAAGATACTTCCTGCCTTAAACCTTATGTTTCAAGCAGCATTTGATATAAAATCTGCAGCATCAGGAGCTGTAGGCTATGGGATAGCCCAGGCTATTTCTAGCGGCTTTGATAGAGGCCTTTTTGCTACAGATGCCGGCACAGGCATTGTCCCCATTTTACAATCAAGTGCAAGGTCACAAAACCCCGTTCTTGATGGCGTTGTGACGCTTGTTACACCCTTCTTAGTTATGATCGTCTGCACCATGACTGGTCTTGTATTACTCGTCACAGGCGCCTGCGACATTGGGCTAAAAAGTACTGACATGGTAACATACGCCTTTGAAACAGGCCTTAATAGCCCTATAGGCTTTTATGTAGTGATGGTATCGCTTATGCTTTTTGCCTACACCTCAGTAATTGCCTGGGCCTACTGCGGCCAAAAGGCAATGGGCTTTATCTGGCCAAAAGGCGTAAAGTTCTTTCAGTATTTCTACATTGCCCTAATACCTATTGGGGGACTGCTTCACGTAGACCTCATCTGGGGCCTTGCCGACATGTGCATCTCGCTCATGCTCCTCTTCAACGTTATTGGCGTAGCAATGCTCTCCAAAGAGGTCATTACAGCAAGTAGGGCCTACTTCGCCGAAGAGACCCATGAGCCTGTAAAAACCACAGCTTAGCCTCTAAAATATTGCGTAAGCTTTAGTCCAGATGCATTGGATGCCATCATCAGCCTGAAGGGCTGGATTATAAAAGCCTAGGGCAACGCCCTAGGAACAGGCGCACACCATATTGCAGGCTGTAGGCCTGCGTTATAATAAGCACTGAACACGCGAGGGGTAAAAGTTACATGTCGCGCCTACAGCGCTTATTATAACGCAGGCCTACAGCCTGCAACTCCTTTTCATAGCCTACCTAGGGCGCTGCCCTAGGCTTTTATAATCCAGCCCTTCAGGCTGATCATGTAACCTCATTTCTTAGCTTAACGGATGTGGGTTAAAAGACAAGCACAAGGCTTAGCCTGCACTTAAAGCACTACAGATGGGACACTCTTCCACACGATGGCCAAGAGCCGGGCAGAAGCTTCTTGCGTAGTAGATGATTTGAAGGTGGAGGCGAATCCAGGATTTTTTAGGGAAGATCTTTTTTAAATCCCGCTCGGTCATGGCTACATTTTTAGCTTTTGAAAGGCCCCAGCGCTTTGCGAGGCGGTGTATGTGGGTATCAACAGGAAAGGCCTCTTTATTAAAACACTGACACATCACTACAGAAGCTGTTTTGTGACCTACCCCTGGAAGCTCTTCAAGCGCTTCTATAGTCTCTGGCACCTTACCCTGATAGCGCTCTACAAGGATTTTAGAAAGCTCCACAATAGCCTTAGCTTTACGCTCTGAAAGGCCACACGGACGAATTATCTCTTGAACCTCTTTATACGAAAGCTTACTCATAGCCTCTGATGTATCTGCAAGGGCAAAAAGGAGAGGCGTTATGCTGTTTACGCGAGCATCTGTACACTGCGCAGAAAGCAATACCGCTATAAGAAGCGTGTAGGAATCTTTATGCTTCAAAGGTATTGCTGGAGCTGGAAAGTACTCATCAAGCATTTCCTGTATAATCTTGGCGCGCGATTGTTTATTCATTTGCCTATACAGAACTTCGAAAAGACCGATGAGAGAATATCTTCTGTAATATTTGCCCCTATGATAGTGCCTAGGGCAATAAGGGCTTGTCGCATGTCAAAGGAAATAAACTCTGGAGACTCTTTTCGTATAAGACCCTCTACTACTTTACCGCAGTGCTCATAAGCCTTTTCTAGAGCATTTTTGTGGCGAAGAGAGGTAATAATAACTTCATCGCGGCGTAAAGCACCTTTTTGCCAAATCAGCTGGTCAATAGCCTTACGTAAGTTTTCAATACCTTCGCCGTTTTCTGCAGATAT
>JAYRNE010000246.1:0-2791 GCA_041912355.1 Chlamydiales bacterium | reverse complement strand
GGAAGAGTTTTCTAGAGCTCGCGAAGTTGCTACTCAGCAAGTGATCGGCATTGTCGAGAAGGTCCAGGCGTATTTAGATGCTGCAACTGCCCAGCTAAACCTTGCCATGACACAAAAAGAAGAGGCAGAGCAGCTTCTTATGCAGGCAAGAGCCACATCCTCATTTGAGACCCTACAGCTTGCGGCTGACAAAGCCAAAGAGTGTGTCCAGGCAGCAGAAAACGCTGTACAGCAAGGGGGCGACATCCTTAAGCAGGCAGATTCTTTAGTAAAAGCTAAAGAGGCTGAAGAGAGACAACCAATTCTTAATTTCACCGAAGTAGAAGAGTTAAAAAGATTTAGAGAGATTGTAAACGTTGTAGGCGAAGCTGCTGAATACGCCCAGTCTGCCAAGAACGCGGCCACTAAAGTTGTGGAGCTTGCGAAGGGAGGGTAGGGTCGAATTTACCACAGAGTCACAGAGCTCATTGAGACTGTTGAGTGCTCTCTGAAAAAAACAGGCGGAGCATCTTGCCTATCCTGCATATCTTGATTTATTCTCAGTTTTCTCAACTATCTCAGTGATCTCAGTGACTCTGTGGTGAGCAATAAAGCTCATGTAAAAGAAATCGCCCATGTGATACTGTTGATTTGTTATTCTGCAAGGATACCATTACCAATGGGCGTGTCATCACAGGTAGTTGACGTTGAAGCATTAGGCAAGTTGTTAAGCCTTGCCAAAAGTCTCGACGACGTAGTTAAGGATTCGCAAAACTTTAAGGCAATTCAGCGCGTGCTTATACATACTAAGCCTGACGGTGAGCTTGCCTTTCAGGTAAAAGGCGGCATGCTCTGGCGCTTTTTTGCAATCACCCTTCCTGGCCGCGAAAAGGACTATGACCTTCGGCAAAACCTTGCCCAGCTACAAAACCTCTTCACGAGTTTACACGGCCCCTCTGATCAGGAAATTCGAAGAGCGGCTCAAGGCATGGCTATGTATGGTGAAACTGTTATCGACACTAGCGATGCAGTGGCCACCCTTATTGGCTTACAAAATGCCCTAAACTCAATCATCGACCACGTCAAGTCAAACAAACTTCGGCGTCAGCCTGATGAAGAGCGCAAAAAAAGCATCATTCTCGCCCTTGATTCTATGAAAATCAACTGGCGCCCCACAAATACACCCGCTCCTAAAACTCGTAAGAAAAAGCCTAGTCTGTAATAAACTTTTATGCTAATTGTTGGCTTTAATGAGGTCAAATAATGGGCATTGAAGAAAAGTTACATGAAGCCTGGAATCAGGGTCAGGTAGAAGAGTTACACGGAATTCTTAATAAAGCCACACCACAAGAGCGGCTGCAGTTTGAAAAGTGGGTCTCTACTGAAGGCCGATTTCAAGAAGCACCCTTTCAGCTGCAGCTTAAGACTGTGCGCGTACTTACAGATTCAATAAGTCGCTCTCAAAAGCCTTTACAAGAAGAAGATAAAGAAGTAGCAAAGCTTGCAGACTCTCTACAAAAAACAGGAATATCACGCCATCAAGGCATTACAGGGCTCTTTTATTCTGTTTGGGACTGGGTAGACTGGACAAAAGAATCCGCATCAGCATTTCGAGCAAACCTTCCAGAAACATGCCGCACGCTCTTTAAAGCAGAAACACGTGGCATAGAGCGCGCAGCAGAGCTTATTCGCCAAAGAGCTTCATCGCAACTTGTAAGCCACCTCTGGAACTTATCACCTGATCAGGCAGAAGAGCTTGTCTCTAAGCAGCCGGATTTAGTAATGAGTCTTGTGGAGTCGGGCATGTTTGAAGGGCTTTGCGTGCTTTCTGCAAAGCTAAAACCTGAAACGCTGATGCGGGTATGGGAAAATCCCTCCCATGTTCACCGCCTCATATCAAATTTTAAAGAACATGCACTTGTCTATTTAGCTGATAAAAATCTTGGCCTCGACTTTGCTAAACTTATGCTTAGCGAAAAAAGAAGCGGTAAAAATGGCCTCTATGCCGCTATTGAGTATGCAGGCGTTACGGGGCTTGCCTTTGTGGCAGACAATCTTTCTGCCGAAGACTTTAAAAAAGCCGCTTTTGCTAGATATAGATACAATGAAAACGAATGGTACGAGACTTTTTTACTGGCTACAAGTACACATAATGCTGGAGAGCGCACGGCTGCAATTTCTATATTCGCGGAAAAGTTGCCCGAGGATGCTGTAGAGCCATTTAGCCAAAGGGTTTTAGCAGATTATCAACGCCCAATATTTCAACTAACAGAAGCCCTTGCTAGAGGAGCTGAAGTAGGGGTTTTAGTGGCGACCATTACACCATTTCTTGTAATTGAGTCCGTAAAAGAGATAGGGAAACTTATCCATGAGGCAAAGCGGGGCTAATTTTAGGTCTTTTTCTTTGGAAAAGGAAAGCGCCGTAAATCGTCAGCTGCGTGGGTGTTGGCAAAATAGGGGCGAGCTTCTTCTTCAAAGACTTTTGAGTTTAGGTAGCGCGCTGAAAAGTGGGTGAGGATAAGCTCTTCTACATTTGCCCGTGCGGCAATTTCTGCAGCATCTTTTGCTGTAAGGTGAAAGTGCTTGCGGGCTAGCTCTTTCTCTTCTTCGAGGTAGGTGCTCTCACAAAGTAGTATACGGGCATTTTTGGCAATTTCTACAGCTTCTGGGCAAACGCGCGTGTCTATAACAACAGCGATGGACTCACCTTGCCGTATTTCACTTACATCATCAAGCGATACGTGCTTGCCGTTTATTTGAAGCTCTTTTAGCTCTGTAAGTCGTGCCACATCTGGCCCATGTACACCATATT
>JAYRNE010000245.1:0-4820 GCA_041912355.1 Chlamydiales bacterium | reverse complement strand
TCTCAGCGTATCACCACTTGCTGTAAGGGCAAGAGTACGAAAGAGGTAGAATACTAACCGCTCCGGGCTTACAAGATGCTCAAGTTGAAAGTTACGGTAGTAGATGTGATATAAAATATCTCGTAAAAAGGCCTCACGCTCACCTTCTGGAACGTCGGCCAAAAAGACCCTAAAATCAAAGCCGCGCACTAAAAGCCCAAATAGGTCTCTCAGTATAGCTTCTGCCTTTTCTTGGATGGTTCCGGTGAACCCTTCTTGCAAAAAGCACTCTTCAACAATATCTCGAAGTAGGCCATACTGGATTTGATCAATAAGGTACTCTACAGAGAGCCTTGATGCAATATGTTCTTGAAAACTCACAATTTCTCCGAATAAACAGAATCCGCATAATAACATGCACTAAGGCAAAATAACAAGATACGCACCATCCTGCCTATCCTGCTGTTTTTTATAAACCTTCTTCAGGGAAGCCTTCCAAGAGAGAGATGATCTCTTTACGAGAGAGGCGCTTGACTATCTGGTGATCGTCAAAGAAGACAACATCTTCTAAAAGCCGAGCTTTCTTTGATATAAGGGTGTCTATCCGCTCTTCAATAGTCTGCCTTGTAAGTAGCTTAAATACCTGCACACCGCGCGTCTGGCCTATGCGGTGCACGCGGTCTGTTGCCTGGTTTTCGCGCGCTGCGTTCCACCAGCGGTCGTAGTGGATGACAATAGATGCAGGTGTAAGATCAATACCAAGGCCTGCAGCCTGAAGTGAACCTAAGAAGACCTTGCAGTTTGGATCATTATGAAAGCGGCCAACTTCGTCGCCGCGATTTTTTGTCTGGCCGCGAATTTGGGCGTAGCCAATGCCACATTTTTTAAGAAAGAGCTCGATAATATCGAGCATAGCTAAGTACTGCGAAAAGACTACCACCTTCTGCTCGCTTTCCATGGCCTCTTCAATAAGCTCTGTAAAGGCATCCCACTTGCCAGACTCATACGCTTCATAGTTTGCAACGTCCTTTAAGTAGGCCGCCGGATGGTTACAGACCTGCTTTAGCGAAGAAATCACAGCAAAGATATGCATATAGGGAATACTTGTACCCTCATCTTGAAGCTGCCTGATTAGGGGTAGCGCCTGCTGAGAGGAGACAGTCTGGTAGAGGCTTTTTTGCTCTGGAGCTAGCTGGGCAATATACAGCTCTTCTGTTTTTTCAGGAAGGTCTGGCAGCACATCGCACTTCCTCCGCCGCAACACAAATGGCCGTACAAAGCGCGATAAAAGCTCTTTTCGCTTTGGGCTATCACCGCGTTCAATGGGTTTCATAAAGAACTCGCGATAGTCAGAATCAGCCGGCATATAGCCTGGAAGGACTAAATCAAAAAGGGCTTTAAGCTCTCTTAAGTGATTTTCAATTGGCGTTCCTGTTAGACCAATTTTAAGAACAGCTTGAACCTGTAAAAGAGCGCTGTGGATCTGGCTTACGTGGTTTTTTGCAATCTGCAGCTCGTCAAAGAAAGCAGCGTCAAAAGAGTATTTATTAAGTTTATGGCTCTCATTTCTCCAGATGCCATAGCTTGTAAGGAGTAAATCATAATCCTCTTCAAAGTCATCTAGGCTTCTAGCAAAGCCCGTATAGACCTTCACCTTAAAGCTTGGTAAGTAGCGCGCAAGCTTATCCTGCCAGTGATAAACTAAGCTCGTTGGGCAGACAACAAGAAAGAGGCTTTTTTCACCATTTTTTTTCTTAAAACTACGAACACCATCCATAAGGCCCATAGCCTGGTGAGTCTTTCCAACGC
Organism: Chlamydiales bacterium; assembly: GCA_041912355.1. GTDB lineage: Bacteria > Chlamydiota > Chlamydiia > Chlamydiales > FEN-1388 > SZAS-7. The sequence goes on along the minus strand of JAYRNE010000245.1, from coordinate 3,032 downwards.
CCATGTCATCGCAGAGAAGGCCTGAAAGATCATTTTGATACAAAAACCAGAGCCAGTCTACGCCATTTTTTTGATAGGATCTAAGGTCGGCCTGTAGCGAGCTAAGCTCAATTTCAACAGGTGGCTTTTGAACTAAAAGACGCTCTAAGAGGCGTTTAAACGTTTCACGGGACTTTACACCTTTCGTATCCACGTGAATGGTGTCGTATGCGGTTAGTCGCAAAAAGTCCTGAGGGTTAAGAGAAATCTCGCTAGATTTTGCACGCTCCTTAATGGTGTCAAGCCAGCGAAAGCGATCTTCCGTAAGGTCTACCACTCCAGCATCTGTTGGCAAAAAACGCTCTTCACGTTTTTTAGCCAAAATAATGTCCTTCATGTGGATCTCGCCCTTCTGGCTTTGCCAGGAGACATCTAGTGACCAGTCTGAAAGGCGTTCTGCTTTTTTATCACTTTTTATGTTAGGAGCTAAAGTTAAGGCAAGAGCATCGGCACGCTCTAACCGAGGATCTACTGTACAGGCATATTCAGCCTTAAGCTTCGGCAAGAGATTTTCAAAGAAGGCAACCCACTCAACAGTATCAGTAGCTGAAACTGTACGAGTAAGATGAGCAGGCCTTTCATTTACAGCTAGGCGGTAAAAGCCCTTTTTCTGGACAAACACAAACTCATCATAGAAAAAGCTTGTAGAGGCATCCTTTTTTTCCTTCCAGACATACTCTGGAAGGATCTCAATAACTCCCTTCTTCTTAAGTATAATGCGAAGTCCAACGCTTTGAATGGGACTATCTAGTGCAAAGAAGCCGGGAACTGTCTGCAAAAGCTCGAGGTGGTGGCGGATGTACTCTGCAACGAGGTAGCTCTGAATTTCCCTTCCAAAAGCAAGTGGCGGGTTATCTTCAGTAAAGTTCTTCACATAAAAGCCATCGCCTTCTACGTAGAGCCAGTCACCAAGTTCTACACTCTTTGATCTTGCTGGCAGCTTTTGTAATACAGAGCGAAAGGTAAGGTTTCCTGAATGGTCTACCTCATAGAAAATCTGCTCTTCAAGCTTTGCTACGTGCACGCTAAAACCAGGAAACTGGCTTAGCCACAACCTATGAGTCATAAGAAATGATGTAAGATCTTCTTTGGGCACTACTGTGTGCAAGCTTTCGAATTTTCGAGGGGCAAGCTTTATAAATGTACCCTCATAATAGACCCAATCGCCCCACACATAGGCATTAGCAAGATCACGGGGCTTTTTCAAATAGCCATCAACATGAAGGCGTGCCTGTTTATCGAAAAAGATTTCATAGTGTACCTCACGCTCCTCTTCATCAATTTCTAGATGCTTCTTCAGAAGAGGCATAGACTCATTAAAGAGTTTGAGGATCTCTTTTTTTTCTTTTTTAACAATATATTTTTGCGGCTTATGTGTAAGGGATATAAAGCCCCGTTTTGGCAAAAAAAGCCATGGGCCGTAAGGCGTGCCTTTTATCTCTTTTGTAGGAGGACTTACCTGCAAATGAAGGGTGAAGATACCCGATCGGGCATCAAAATCCATACGCTCTATTTGGCCACTCTCATCGAGTAGACGTAGGTTCGCATCTACGGTATTCAGTGTTGGAATAAGAGGAAGAAGATCAATAGGAGCCGTAATTTTCAGATCTTTATAGATAATAGATACTTCTTGAGAGATCGCATCATCAGGAGTAAGGGTAACCTCTATCTTTTCACCCTCTTCCTGCCTAAAAAATAGCCACTTAGCAATATCTGACAAAAAGGAAAGTTCATAGCGAAGATGAAGACTTGGCCTACCTGTACGGTAACGCTCAAGTTCTTCTTCAGAGAGGTTTGAGAACTTAATAGAAGTCTCTTCTGTCTCTTCAGGCTTTGGCTGCAAAAGCTCTTTAATACTGTCTACTGTTCCACTTACATGAAATAAGAGCTTACCATCATCTCGCACCACATCAATGCCGCCAGGCTTTTGGAGTATTTTGGGCTTACTTGTTGCAAGCTCTTCTTGCATCATTAAGAAAAGATGGTGCCAAAAGCTTCTATAAAAGCGGACATGCTGGGGAGTATTTTGTTTGTGGTAAATATAGAAGCAGGCAGCTGCCATGTGGCTGCAGGCGCACTTCGTGCTAGACTCTTCACAGCTACAAAAAAGGTCCTTAATCTCTTGCTTATCATCAAACTGCAAAAAGACCCAAAGAGGACTTGCAAGGTCCGGATCCTGCACCTCTATTTGGTAAGTGGGGCCTGAAAAGACAAGCCCCGTAACGTGCAACTTAAGACCAGATGCCCTATAGGGCTCTAGAAAATCTGGAAGGTGCATTAGGAAAGAAACTCATCCGCCGGATGATACTCTAAACCTAAGTCATGAGCAACATCAGGATGGGTCACCTTTCCAAGGCATACGTTAAGGCCATTTTTAAGACCTTTATCTTCTTTTAATGCCTGCTTATAGCCCTTGTTTGCAATCTTCAGCGCATAGCTCATAGTAGCGTTCGTTAGCCCTTGTGTTGAAGTGCGAGCGCAAGCGCCTGGCATATTAGGCACGCAGTAGTGCAGCACGCCATCGACTACATATGTTGGCTCAGAGTGCGAGGTAGGCTTTGAAGTTTCGCAGCATCCACCTTGGTCAATAGCCACGTCGACAATTACTGTTCCTGGGCTCATAATTTTAAGATGCTCTTTCTTAATAAGCTTTGGAGCAAGTTTACCAGGTATTAGCACAGCACCTACAACAAGATCTGCCTGTCTTAGGCAATCTTCTAAGTTACTTGGAGATGAGTAGATTGTCTTTAGGCGTGGACCATAAAGAGCATCTAGCGCTCTTAAGCGACTGAGGTTTGTATCTAGCACAGTAACATCAGCTCCCAAGCCAAGGGCCATACGGGCAGATTCTGTACCTACAACGCCGCCGCCAATGACAACGACCTTACCTTGAGCTACGCCGGCGATGCCGCCTAAAAGAACGCCTTTTCCACCATTGGCAATCTGCAAGGCTGTAGCGCCTGCTTGGATGGCGATGCGGCCTGCAATTTCAC
>JAYRNE010000244.1:0-2748 GCA_041912355.1 Chlamydiales bacterium | reverse complement strand
TGGTGACACAGGCTACTATGGCCTTGATTGGGCCTGGAAGCTTCGCGGCTTTATTGACAAAATGATTGGAGGTGTGGGCTTAAACCGAGGTAGGCGCTCGCCTACAGAACTTTTGGTGGGCGACTCAGTGGATTTTTGGCGGGTACTTCGCCAAGATAAACAAGTAGGAGTGCTTATTCTCTATGCAGAAATGAAGCTGCCTGGTGAGGCATGGCTTGAATTTCGGCTGGAACCTACACCAAATGGCAGCTTCAAGCTTATTCAAACAGCAACCTTTCGTCCCAAAGGCCTTTTGGGGCGCCTTTATTGGTACTCTATGCTTCCCTTCCACCACTTCATCTTCCGCAATATGGCCAAAACCATCGCCGGGGCAAATTAGAAGTTTTTAGGGCAGCTTACGCCAAATAGAAAAAAAGCTCGTTGGTGTATCTTTAGGAATCTATTGTTCTTCTTTTACAACCGCCAAGCACTCAAATAAGCTAGACTCTAGAAGGAGTGTAGCGTCTTTTGTTGGGATTGCATATGTGATCATGACATCGGCAATGTCGTTTAAAAAAGCCTCTTGGAGTGGTTCTGGAAGGTGGGAGATGTAGTTGACAAAGCCCTTTAGCCAGGTGATGAGTGCTTCTTTGTTGGCAAAGGTGAGGGCGTCGTAGCTTACGTTAAAGAACTCTACTGTAAATCCTGCTTTTTCAAGAAGGGCGATGTAGTCATCTTTTGTGTAATAGACGCGCTGTTTTTGGAATGAGGGAAAGTAGGGGGCCCATTTTGGGGTTTGCACAAGATTTTCACTTATGTTGCCAACGCTTGTGCCATCAAGTCCTGGGCCAACAAAGAGGAGCATGCCGCCCTCTTTTAGGCTTTTATGAATGTTGTTTAAGGCTTGTTCCTGTTCTACAACATAGTGGAGAGAGCAAAAAGCTGTTGCCAAATCAAACTGCTTATAAAAGCCCATCTTTGCCATGTTGCCTTCAATAAATAAGAGGTTATTATGGCTAAATGTATGAGAGGCAAAGCTAACCATATTAGGAGAGATATCTAGCCCTACAACAAGCCCGCGGGTTCTTTCTTTTGCAATGGCGTGTGTAATCTTGCCGTCGCCAGAGCCAAGATCTAGCACCCTTTCTTGTCCTGTCCACCCATATTTTTGTAGGGCATTTTCTGCCCACTGCCACTGCATGCTGGAGCGTGTATTATATCCTTTAGCATCGTTAATGCCCTGGCTATATAGAGATGTTGTAACAGATAAGAGTAATAGAAAAAGCTTTGTTTTCATTTGTGACAAGCCTGCCAGTAATTTTGAGTGGATTTTGAGGCTGTAATTTGTATAAGAAGATCTAGGAGCACATCTCGAGTGGGGTCTTCTACATCCTGCGTAAATACCTCGCCTAGGTAGTGTTTAGCTGACTCGTAGAATTTTGTAATCTGCATTGCGGGACTATTTTTGGAGCTACTCTTTTCTAGGGAGCATGAAATGAGGCGGCTTGAATCTACAGTGTGCAGTAGGGATGCTACTTTTCTTGCAACAGTAAGGTAGTTTTTAGGAACCCAGAGACAGGTGGTAACTGAAAAGCGCTCTTTGGGAAAGAGGGTTTCATCTAAAGCCACTGTATACTGCGTGCGACTTGCATTAAGAAGAGTATTTCGTTGCAGCAAAAGCAGTGTAAGCTCACTAGATTCGGGCTTATAGAGGCCACATTTTAGCCATAGAGCTTTTGTGCGCTCATCCACACTTTGAGCGTTTGACAAAACCTCTTTTAGGCGGTTTAGAAGAAGCCCTTTTTCTTCAGCCGTAAGAGTGCGCTCAAGAAGGTCAAATGCATTTACCGTCTTTAAGTCATAGTCTGGAACTTTTTCGTTAAGCTGGCTCCACGAGACAAGGTTTGTATCTGGTACCAGTTTTGGAAGGTGGGCCTGATCAATGGTTTTAAGCGCTCGAGAGTAGACCGCATTATCCTTACTGCCATGGCGAAAGAGGGTAAATAAACTAGGTAGAGCCTTTACCGTGCAGTCAATTTCGCACCGTTCGCAACTTCCCAGTACATCCTGACTAATGTTATATGATTCTAGTGTGTAGTGAGTAGTAGCTATCATGGTTCGTAGAGAATATGGGCTTGTTACATATTCTACAACTACTTTTTCGTAGCAAGGGTGTCGATGTTTAAAATCAGATATAGAGTCTATGCTGCCTTGGCTGGTTACTCTGCAAGGGAGTGTGAAAGGAGCCTATTTAAAAGCGCGCTCGCATCGTTGTATAAAGCTGTATCGCATGTTGAAGGGTCTAAGTGACTAAGCTCGTAAATGGCTTTATCTATTTCGTAAGTTTCCTGATAGGCTAAGGCTAGAAGGTAGCGCGCTTCCTGAGAGCCTTCCTTGATGGCTTGCTGATAGAGGAGTATGGCCTCTTGACGTCTTGCATCATTTAGGCGCACTTTATCCATACATATCGTTTCGGCAATCGCTGTTAGGGCATCTAAGTTCGCAGAGTCTTTGCTGTAGCTTTTTCGGAAGTACTCTTCAGCAAGTTCTAGATTAACAAGGGTAGGGTCGTAGACTTCAGCCTCTATTTGAGAGGTCCTTGCCCACCCTTTTTGGAAGATATATCCCAAGTTATAAAGCGTTTCGGTGGTATCTGCTTTTTCATAGAGTTCAATAATACGAGCTCGCTTTTCAGCTGTTGTTACCCCTTCAGCTTCTAGTTCTTCAGCAAGGTATGCGGCGGCTTCTTGGCAGCCAAATGCTAGTGCT
>JAYRNE010000243.1:0-2794 GCA_041912355.1 Chlamydiales bacterium | reverse complement strand
CTTCTGGCAAGTCTCAAAGATAAAAACGATGTAGCGATAATAAGGATGAGAAAAGGGAACGAACTTTTACAGTTGCAATTATAGCTATGCAAAATACCTATAATTAGCTATTTAAAACTATCACAGTTATAGTTATCTCGAGCAGTGAGGAAATCTTGGGCGACATAGTAGAAAAACTAAAGCAAAGTGGCTTTTTTACAAGGCTTGATGAAGATGTAAAAAGGGGCGCATCGCTCCTTTTAGAAGAGCTTACGCCGCCCACAAAGGCCCTTGTTTTGTCACACGTTATAGAAGCCTCTCAAAAGCCCCTCTTAGTACTTACTGGAGCCGGCATTGAAGAGTTTAAGCTCTATAACGACCTTCCCTACTTCGCAAAATATCCCATAGTCGAGCTTGCAGCATGGGAGATGCTCCCTTCAGAAAATATTGCACCTAGCCCCGACATTGTTGGCTCACGCTTTAAAGCACTTAACACCCTAAAAGAGACTAAAGGGCCCTCTATAGTTCTGAGCACACTGCAGGGCGTACTACAAAAGGTGCTTAGCCCAAAAGCCTTTAGTGGCCTTTTTCTTACAATAAAGCAGGGCGACTCTCTTCGCTTTGACGAGATGCTCTTTCGCTTAGAGCGCCTAGGCTATGAGCGTCGAGCTGTAGTTTCTGATAAAGGCGAATATGCCTATCGCGGCGGCATCATCGACCTCTTTCCAGTTACCTCCCTAGAGCCCTACAGGCTTGAATTTTGGGAAAATGAAATAGAATCCATTCGCGCCTTTGACACTTCAAGCCAAAAAAGCTCGCACACCGTGCAGAAGATAGAGATTTCTGGAGCAAAGGAGCTTGAATTTGAGCAAAAAGAAGAAACCCTTTCCACAATCTTTGACTATATTGGCGAGTGCACCGTTGTCTTTGATGATCTTGAAGCACTAGAAGATCGCTACGCCTCTCTTACCTCACTAGGTGGTGGCATTTCAAAGACCTTTTTGGGTATCGAAGAGCTACTCGACCTTACCCAAAAACAAAAATGCCTCTACTTCACATCAAAGCCCATCGAAACGTTATCTGAAGTGCAAGCTGATAAAAAGGTAAAGTTCTACTCTCATAATGGTGGAGATACTACTATTCAGTTTGAGATGTTTTTACGCACATTAACTGCTAAGCGCCTCACGCACACTCTCATGCCGCTTGGCCGCTTTTTTGAAGAAACCTGCGCCTTAGAGTTTGAACCTCATAACGATGAGCTCCTTGATGCTCTTAAACAGCTGCACGAAGTAGAGACATACGACGTCTACTTCCTCACCCAATCTGACTCAGAGCGCACAAGCCTTGAACAGAAGCTTCGCGACAAAAGTATGATGGGAACCTCCCACACCCACTTTTTAAGCGGCTACCTTTCTGAGGGTTTTGCTGTTCGCGATGCAAAAACCATCGTCTTTCCGATGACAGAGCTTACAGGCCGCGTGAAGATTAGGCGCGAGCGTCAGCGTACCTACTACCAATACGCCTCCTGGGATGCCTTTGACATCGTTCCCGGCGAAAGCGTAGTACACTTCAACCACGGCATCGGCAAATTTTTGGGTATAGAGCGAAGGCCCAACCACCAAGGCATTGAAGAAGAATTCTTTCTTATTGAATATGCCGATAAGGCAAAGCTCTTTGTTCCCCTCACGCAGGCGCACCTCATCAGCAAGTATGTTGGAGCTGGCGAAGAGGCCCCAAAGCTACACGGCCTTGGCAATAACCGGTGGAAAAAAAGCCGCGAGCAGACAGAAAAGGCCATCATCGGCTATGCCTCAGAGCTTTTAAAGTTTTATGCCGAGCGCGAGATGCAGGGAGGACACGCCTTTGAAAAGGATTCACTAGACACTGCCCTTTTTGAAGAGGAGTTTCCCTACATCGAAACTGAGGATCAGCTTAATGCAATACGCGATGTAAAGAATGACATGATGTCAAAAAAGGCCATGGACCGCTTAATCTGCGGCGATGTTGGCTACGGGAAGACTGAAGTTGCAATGCGAGCTGCCTTTAAAGCTGTTGTAGACGGCAAAAAGCAGGTGGCAGTGTTAGTGCCAACCACCGTTTTAGCCCTGCAGCACTATGAGACCTTTCGCGATCGCATGCGGAGCTTTGGCGTGCGTGTGGAAGTACTTTCACGATTTCGAACAGCGGCAGAAAATCGAAAAGTTACCGCTCTTATTGAAAAGGGCGCTGTAGACATTATTGTGGGCACACATCGCCTTATCCAGAAGGACATTATCTTCAAAGACCTTGGCCTTATCATCATCGACGAAGAGCAGCGCTTTGGCGTTAAGGCTAAAGAGCATCTAAAAATGGTAAAAACAGGCGTCGACTGCCTAACACTTTCGGCAACGCCTATACCGCGAACGCTCTATATGTCTCTTGTTGGTGCGCGCGACCTATCAGTAATTAGCACTCCCCCACAAGATCGCCTGCCTATAAAGACCGTGATAGCAGATCCTGATGATCAGCTTGTCCAGACAGCAATTCTTCGCGAACTTAACCGCGATGGCCAGGTCTACTTTATTCATAACAGGATAGAGTCTATCTACGAAACCGCTTCATACATACAAAAACTTCTACCAAAAGCACGTATAGGCGTAGGCCACGGCCAGATGGATGGTGATGAGCTTGACCTTGTCTTTCACGCCTTTAAAAAGGGTGAGCTTGATATTCTGGTGGCGACATCCATCGTAGAAAATGGCATCGACATTCCAAACGCCAACACCATCATCGTCGACAATGCCGATTACTTTGGTATTTCGGACCTCTACCAGCT
>JAYRNE010000242.1:0-4882 GCA_041912355.1 Chlamydiales bacterium | reverse complement strand
TCGTAGAAGAGGATGCCCTTGGGGGTAAGCGCTGCATGGCTGCCGCTTTGTGAAAGTAGCCCTACTTCCACTAAATATTCTAGCGCCTTTTCTGTTTCAGGGTCTAAGGGAGCGTACTTTTGCAAATCAACACCTTTTAGCAGCCGTAAATTTAGAGCTAAAAGCTCCTTTTTGCGGGCTGCAGCATCCATTGGTTCTTCGACAAAGTCAATGGGCAATTCACCTGCCTCAAGTAGGGTAGAATAGCGCGCAAGGTTTGCAACGTTTCTGTAGCGCTTTACCCCGTCAAAGCTAAAGGCAGAGGGGCCAAGGCCGTAAAAGTGGCGGCCCGTCCAGTAGCCTACGTTGTGGCGGGAATACATATCATCCTTACAGAAGGCAGATATTTCGTATTGGGTAAAGCCAGCATCTTGCAGGTACTCTTGGGCAAGTCTATACATCTCTCCAGATGTCTCATCATTGGGCATAAGGGCGCGAAGTTCCTTTTCGCGGCGGAAAAAGGCGGCATCAGGCTCGATAGTTAAGTTGTAGAGCGATAGGTGAGTTATGGGTAGCCCCTTAATGCAGCTTAACGTTTTTTGCCAAGAGGTTATGCTTTGGCTCGGAAGGTCATACATAAGGTCTATTGTGATGTTTTTTATGCCTGCATCATGGCAAGCATAAACTGCCTCTATGGACTCTTGTGGACTTGCTTTTCGGTGTAAAAGAGCAAGTTCATCTTCATTTAGGCTCTGTACACCCATGCTTACGCGGTTTATGCCAATATCTCTATAGGATGCGTAAGGGGCCTTTTCTTCGGGGTTTGTTTCGATAGTTACTTCAAGAGAGGAATCATACTGAAAGTGCTTGAGTATATTTTTAAGCACCCTTTCAACTCTTTTTGGGCCAAAGAGTGTTGGGGTGCCACCACCAAAGTAGACCGATACGAGGTTCTTTTCTTGAATCTTAGGGCCAAGAAGCTCCCATTCGCGTTCTAACCCACAAGCTAATTGCTCCTTAAAGTGTTCTTTATCGCTAATCACGTAAAAGTGGCAGTAGGGACATTTATGCTTGCAGAAGGGTATGTGGATGTAGATACTAAGATTTTCTACCATTCATCAGCATCTGGGTCGACGATGCCGCCTCTCTTCCAGCGGTTTTTATCTGAGAAGTAGGATTCGTCTTCTTCTTCCTCTTCGCCGGCTTTTGCTCCTTCTAGGCGCTCTTCGCCGCCTTCTCCAATCTCACCTGTTGCATAGACCTCTTCCTCTTCAGTTTCATCTTCGAATGAGGTGTCGTCACTTACGTAGGTATCCATGTCGAATCCGCCTTCAGACATGCTTGAAGAGCTGCCTTCGCCCATGTCAACATCGGGGATTGTAGGCATTTCGTTGTAGCCACCTTTTGCCTGGCCGCGTTTTGGAGCGATAAACTCTTCGGCTTCACCACCCTCTTTAAGAAACTGTAGGCGTTCTTTTTCTTCTTCGATGCGAGATTGTAAGATGCCGATTTCTTCTTTGTGACGTTCTACGTCTTTCTTTGGCACTAGCCCCAGCTGTAACCACTGCTGGAGGTCGTTTAATTCGGCTTCTAGTTTCCTAAGACGTTCACTCTTAATTTGCTTCATTATGATACCCGTAAATAAAAATCGCTAAAACTATGACATATTTCTTTTTTTGCTGCACCTTAAATATAATTTTGTGCCGCGTGCCAGCATTAATGCTGTTTTGCCATCTGTTGCCAAGTTGGTGGATTTATTGCAAGGGTTTTGCTCTCTATTGCCAATAATCCCTTTTTGGCATATATAAAAAATTATATGATACATGCAGATAACCTAGGATTTTTAGAAGCTTACGAGAGGGCCTACGCCGAAAATCCGCGAAGGCTTGACTCTTCTTGGGGTGGTTTTTTTGAAGAAAGACGAGCCCCAGAGCTTATTGGCGCAGAAAGTAGCTTTCGGCTTTTTGGCCATCTTGCTGCCAACGTTTATCCGCAGGGTATAAAAGCTGATAGAGAGAAAACCGTCCCCCTTGAAGGAGACGAGCGCCTCTTTAAGATATACTGCGGCTCTATCGGCTATGAATTTTACCCCTACTGCTCTCAGGAAGTTCAGGACTATATTGTAGCTAGAATTGAGCCCTTAGAGGGCAAATTTTCTTACTCCGCCAAAGAAAAGCAGCACATACTTCACCTTCTTAATAAGGCTGAAAGCTTTGAGACCTTTTTACATACTAAGTACGTAGGCCAAAAACGCTTTTCGCTTGAAGGGGCTGAAACGCTTATACCTATGCTTGCAGCCCTTCTAGAGAAAGATCTTTCTGAGCTTGTAATTGGAATGCCTCATAGGGGGCGCCTCAATGTTCTCGTGAACATTCTCAACAAAACCTACCGCGAGATCTTTTCTGAATTTGAGGATATTGCCGAAGACATGCAAGAGACAAGTGGCGATGTGAAGTACCATAAGGGCTATCAGGCAAAACGGGGAGAACTTAATGTGATTTTGCCAGCAAACCCTAGCCACCTAGAGTCTGTAAATGCAGTCGTAGAGGGTATTGCCAGGGCCCGCCAGAAGGGTAAAGGTGTAGAAAAAGTGCTTCCTGTGCTCGTGCATGGGGATGCGGCAATAGCTGGCCAAGGCGTTGTCTATGAGAGCCTTCAGATGTCACAGTTAGAAGGCTATACAACTGGCGGCACTATTCACATTGTCTTAAACAACCATATAGGCTTTACAACGCATCCTGTAGATAGCCGCTCTACAATCTACTGCACAGACATCGCAAAAACTTTTGGCTTTCCTGTCTTTCATGTAAATGCTGAAGACCCAGAAGGCTGCCTTTTTGCCTTAGATCTTGCCTACGATATCAGACAGCGCTTTGGCATAGATGTCTTAATAGATCTTAACTGCTGGAGAAAGTATGGCCATAACGAAAGTGATGAGCCAGCCTTCACCCAGCCTCTTATCTACCAAGTTATCCGCAAAAAGCCCTCTATACGAACGATTTATCACGACAAGCTCTTACAGGAAGGTGTAGAAATTGGCGAGCTTGATGAAGAGTTTAAGAAGGAGCTTCAAGAGGCTCATCAGGCAACGAAAGAGCACGCTGAAAGGATAAAGGGTGAGCTGCCAGCAAGAAAAATACATGAGCACCGCCTTCTTTTTATTGCTAAGGAAACAAAAGTCTCTCTTGAGAAGCTCTTAAAAGCAGCTTCTTTAATAAGCGAAATTCCTAATGGCTTTACCCTCCATCCACACCTTAAAAGCCATATTGAAGGGCGCTCTAAGGCTGGCTTTAAGAGGGTGGACTGGGCGCTTGCTGAGGCTCTTGCGTTTGGAACGATCTTACAAGATGGTGTTCCGATACGCCTTGCTGGCCAGGATTCTCGCCGCGGTACCTTTAGCCAGAGACATGGTACGTGGGTGGATCAGGTTACAGGCGCCATTTACATTCCCCACACATCCATTAGTAAAGATTTTGAGATCGTAGACTCTTTCCTCTCTGAATATGCCGCCCTTGGCTTTGAGTATGGGTATAGCCTAGGACTTCCTCAAGCGCTTGTACTCTGGGAGGCACAGTTTGGTGACTTTGCTAATGGCGCTCAGATTGTGATTGACCAGTACATCGCGCCAGGAGAGCAAAAGTGGGGGTCGCACTCAAAGCTTACGCTTTTACTTCCCCATGGCTATGAAGGTCAAGGCCCTGAGCACTCTTCAGCGCGTATTGAACGCTTTTTAACACTTGCTGCTGAAGACAACATCTTTGTGACAAACCCAACAACGCCAAGCCAGTACTTTCACCTATTAAGGCGCCAGGTGCATGAAGAAAAGCCTCTTATTGTCTTTACTCCAAAGGGGCTACTTCGCGCACCAGATTGCATAAGTACCCTTGAGGATCTAACGAGCAGCACCTTCCAGGAAATTCTTGATGATACGAAGGATCCAAAGAGGGTTCGGCGCCTTATATTCTGTTCTGGACGCATCTACTACAGCCTTATAAAACGCGCAAAAGAGGATACGGCAATTATTCGCCTTGAGCAGCTTTATCCTTTGCATCTACAGCAACTTGAAAAGGTAATTCAGCGATATAAAGAGGCAAAAACATTTATCTGGGCGCAAGAAGAGCCATATAACATGGGCCCACGAAGTTTTATTCAGGAACCATTGCAACAGCTCTTGCCGACAAATGCCCAGTTAGAATACAGAGGAAGGACAGCCAGCTCCTCTCCAGCATGCGGCTCGCACCATGTGCATGAGAGTGAGGTTGAGCTTATTATGGAGTCATTGTTTCATGAAGAAGGATATTAAAATTCCGGCTCTTGGAGAGTCGATTTCAGAGGTGAAGATTGGAGCAATCCTAAAGCCAACAGGCTCACATGTTGCCCAAGATGAAGAGCTTCTTGAGATTGAAACGGAAAAGCTAAACCAGGTGCTCTACGCTCCCGAAGAGGGTGTTGTTACCTTTACTGTTAAGCAGGGTGACAGGGCAAAAATTGGCGATGTAATTGGCTACGTAGAAGCTGAAAAAACCTCTGCAGCAAAAAGTAGCCCCGAAAAGGGGCAAGATATGGCAGCCACGGTAGGGGCAACGCGGCCCTGGGAATTGGCAAAAAAGGAGTGGCTGCAAGAGCTTGAAGCGCCTAAAAAGGAAGAAAAAATAGAAAAGGTGTCGCACCCAAAAGCTGTTCATGAAACAAGAAAGCCACTATCTAGCCTTCGTAAGATGATGGGTAAGCGCCTTCTTGAAGTTGCCCATACAACAGCCATGCTTACGACCTTTAATGAAGCTGACATGAGCGAGGTTATAAAGCTTCGAGAGCGTTATAAAGAGGCCTTTTTAGCGCGCTATAAAACGAAGCTTGGCTTTATGTCGTTTTTTGTTAAGGCAGCAGTGTCTGCTCTTCAGGC
>JAYRNE010000241.1:0-2719 GCA_041912355.1 Chlamydiales bacterium | reverse complement strand
TTGCCTTTTAATCCACAAAAATTTTCTGCCGTGGAAGGATTTTTAGCCTTTAATACCGCTATAAGCTTTGTGACAAACACAAACTGGCAGTCCTATACACCAGAAGCTACCATGAGCTACTTGACACAAGCTGCTGGCCTTGCAGTGCAGAATTTTTTAAGTGCTGCTACGGGTCTTTGTGCACTTATCGCTTTTATCCGAGGCATTATTGCCAAATCAACAGACACTCTTGGCAGCTTTTGGGTGGATCTTGTAAGAAGTATCGTCTACCTGCTTCTTCCTCTTTCGATCATTTTTGCCATCATATTAGTGAGCGAAGGCTCCTGCCAAACCTTTTCGCCCTATGTGGAAGTCACAACATTGGAGGGAGCAAAACAAGTCGTCCCCTTGGGACCTGTTGCCTCACAGGTTGCCATCAAGCAGCTAGGCACTAATGGGGGCGGCTTTTTTAATGCCAATAGCGCCCACCCCTTTGAAAACCCTACTGGCTTTACAAACTTTTTAGAAACTCTTGCCCTGGTACTCATACCAGCTGCCTCGATATATATGTATGGCCTAATGATAGAAAGAAGGCGCCATGCGTGGCTTCTTTATGGAGTGATGCTTTGCCTTTGGATTATTGGATTTATCCTTTCTGTCTATTCAGAACACCTTATAAACCCGGTACTTGGTGAAAACCCTGTGCTTGAAGGCAAGGAGACGCGCCTTGGCACTATCTACAGCCTCCTTTGGTCTACCTTTACAACAGCAACTGCCAATGGCTCGGTGAATGCTATGATTTCAAGCCTTTCTCCTATAGCCGGTGGGGTATCACTCTTTAACATCATGCTTGGTGAAATTGTCTTTGGTGGAGTAGGTGTTGGCATGGCAGGAATGCTTATGTTTGTGCTGCTCACGGTCTTTCTTTCAGGTCTTATGGTGGGAAGAACACCAGAATATTTTGGGAAAAAAATTGAAAAGCGCGATGTGCAGTGGATTATCATATCTATACTATCGCCTGGGGCATTAATACTTATTGGCGCATCTCTAGCATTTAGCCTACCATGTGCCATCTCAAGCCTTGCCAATTCCGGCCCCCATGGCCTTACAGAAATAGTGTATGCCTTTACATCCGCTGCAGGTAATAATGGAAGCGCATTTGCGGGTTTAAATGCAAATACGCCCTTCTATAATGCAGCTCTTGGCATAGTCATGACGCTCGCCCGCCTTGCCATAATAGTGCCAACTCTTGCTGTAAGCGGCCTACTTGCTAAAAAGAAGATATCGCCATCATCAAGCGGCACCTTCTCAACAGAAAGCCTACTTTTTGCCGGGCTTTTAATGGGTGTGATACTCATTGTAGGTGCCCTTACATTCTTTCCCGCGCTCTCATTAGGGCCTATTATCGAGCAAATTCTTATGCTCCAAGGAGTCTCTATATGATTACGTGGAGACAGGCGCTTGAGTCTGTAAAAGAGAGTGTGAAGATGCTAACGCCTCAGGTTCAGGTGAAAAACCCCGTTATGTTCGTCACCTATTTGGGAGCCATCGCTAGCACAATATACCTCTTCGTAGAAAACGGGAATTTTTCGTTTAACGTACAGATCACCCTGTGGCTCTGGTTTACGGTGCTTTTTGCCAACTTTGCGCAAGCTGTTGCAGAAAGTAGAGGAAAAGCCCAAGCGGCATCACTCAAGAAAACGCAAAAA
Source organism: Chlamydiales bacterium (assembly GCA_041912355.1). Classification (GTDB taxonomy): domain Bacteria; phylum Chlamydiota; class Chlamydiia; order Chlamydiales; family FEN-1388; genus SZAS-7. The sequence goes on along the minus strand of JAYRNE010000241.1, from coordinate 1,031 downwards.
CAGAGCACTGCAAAAAAGATTATAAATGGTAAAGAAGTTGAGGTAATGGCAATAGAGCTCAAAAAGGGCGATGTAGTGCTCTGTAAAGCGGGGGACTATATACCAGCCGATGGCGACGTCATCGAGGGCATTGCTACAGTAGATGAGTCAGCAATAACAGGGGAATCTGCTCCTGTTATTCGTGAAAGTGGCGGCGATAGAAGCGCAGTAACTGCCGGAACAAAAGTAGTAAGTGACCACATAACGATAAAGGTAACGCAAGATGCAGGCAACAGCTTTTTAGACCGTATGATCAGCTTAATAGAAGGGGCAAAAAGGCAAAGGACTCCCAACGAAATTGCCCTACACATCGTGCTCTCCGGGCTTACAATTATTTTTTTACTTACAACATGCTCTTTAAAGTTTTTTGCAGACTATAGCGCAAATTGCGCAAAACAGGACCTTTCACACCTTGTCACAATACCCGTCCTAATAGCCCTTCTTGTATGCCTTATCCCTACGACCATAAGCGCTCTATTAGCAGCTGTCGGCATTGCAGGAATGGACCGCCTTATCCGCTGCAACGTTATTGCCAAAAGTGGCCGCTCTGTAGAGGCGGCTGGAGATATCGATGTACTCATACTAGATAAAACGGGCACAATCACCATGGGTAATAGGCAAGCAACAGAATTTATTGCGGCACCCGGCATCGCAAAAAATGACCTTGCAGAAGTATCACAGCTTGCATCCCTTGCAGACGAAACACCGGAGGGAAGGTCTATCGTCGTGCTTGCTAAAACGCAATATAGGTTACGCGCTGAATCGTTAGTGCCAGCAAAAAGCACCTTCATTCCCTTTTCAGCAAAGACGCGCCTTAGCGGCGTTGACTTTGAAAACCGCAAGATTCTAAAAGGCGCTGTGGACGCCATTAAAAAACATGTTGCCTCCCTTGGCGGAAACTATCCAAATGAGCTTGACGCTGTTATCAACAGCATATCACAATCTGGCGGCACGCCTCTTCTTGTTAGCGATGGCAACAAGGTAATGGGCGT
>JAYRNE010000240.1:0-2500 GCA_041912355.1 Chlamydiales bacterium | reverse complement strand
TTTTCTTTATGTGCTGGTTGTTCTTTAAGCTGGTTTTCTAAGCTACTGAGAAATAAAAGAAAGAGGTAAATAAAGTTAGCGTAATACAGATGTTCGGGTATTAGATGGGGCATTCTTTTTTCATGCTCAACCATCGATTGATGCCACTCTTCAGCCGTAATAATGCCTTCGCACCAAAGATCTAGAATTGCCACTGGGGTATAAAAGCAGTAATGAAGTTTTGCCAAAACACTATCTGCCTGAAAATCTTTCAGGCGATTGGCATTTGTCTTTTGCATTGTTGGGTTAAGGCGAAAAGAGAATTTCCGTGCATTTTCTTCAACTGCACTGACCGTATGAGTTTTTACAAATTCGCGCATCTGGAGCCGATTTGCTAGAGTGTAGCAGCTATTCCATTTCAGGCGGGCTTCCCCCTGGCCATAGTCCCAAAAAAACTCTTCGCCCTTTTTTATAGAGTCATTTATAACACGAACAAAGCTCCAGGTTTTTCCTTTAAAGCCGGGAAACCCAAACACCATGCAATTAGGAAAGCCATCATTAATAAACCTTGACACGTTGCCAACCCTTTGAGCATCAGCGCCATTTGCCAAGTATCTTGGCCAGCCCTTTTTATTTTGAAGTAGATCAAATAGCCCCTGTGGAGGAGGAAGATCTACAACTTCTCCAGAGTAGGAAAAGAGCACCCTTCCACACTCTAATTTTTCATGAGCAAAAAGGCCCCATTGACCGTTAATTTCTGATTTTTTTAACAGCACTTTTGGGGGTTTTTCAAAGGCCAATTGTAAATTTTTAGCCTCAAGTGATACTTCTACTTCACTCGCTGGTTGCCATAGCACTTTGATCTCCTTGCCTGTTAAACGCGGGCAGTCGGTATATTCCGTCATGCCAAAAAGGGCAAGGTGCTTATCGGGTATAAAGCCGCTAATCATCCCGGGCTCTAGTTCAATTTTTACACCTCCTAAAGAGAATTGGAACTGTTCAAGGCCAACGTACTGCCTTAAGTCTGAAGAGGTAAGTTGTAAAGGTATCTGAGGGTCAGTCTTCACTTTAGTTCTTGCGACAATAAGGGCATACATTTCCTTGCTCACTAATGCGGCATGGTGTAGAGGCAGCCACCCATAAGCATCTAATTGTAGCGGATTTGCCCCTGCTTCTATAAGAGCAGGCACTAGCGTAAGGCGATTTTTCATAACCGCAAGATGTACTACGCTAAGCAGGTATTTATTTCGAGGAATCTGTAATAAGGCCGGCTTTTTCTTTGCACACCCTATAATAGTAGCGTCTGGCTGATTAAAGGCAATCAGGTATTCCACAAGACTATTTGAAATCCTATCGCGTGTTGCAGGTTCAAGCGAAGCATCCTTTTTTACGAGCTTAGCATAATCAGCTTGTGAATAAAGTTCATTCCAATCAGCTTGATTTAAAACACAATTCACCATAAACAGCACCCCAAATAGATAAAAAGGAAAAAGAATGCCACATCTCTTGATTTTATTTCATTATTCTAAATTCGGCAGTTCAAGAGACTTATGCCGTACAACATCCTGAAATTTGGCAAAACCCTACAAAGTCGCGCTAGCACGAAATACCCCATATCCCTATACTACCGCGCTTTCAAAAACAATAAGGACACATAATATGACATCTTGTTTACGTACCGCATCCCGCTTATATTCAACGTTATCACACGAACCCCTGCCCTTTTCAAGCCAGACAATTTCGCAAAGGGTAAAAGATGCTTTAGCGCTCTCTCCAGAAGCCATTTCGCGAGCAATCCATACTGGTGATATGCTAGAACGTGAGCGCGCTCTGTTGCAAGATGCCCGCAGAGAATGTGAATCGGCCCTAAAATATCCTGGATTAGTCGATCTTCCCACAGACTCTTTGACTAAGCAGCTTACCGCTATAAAAGAACAACAAAGCCTTATCGACTGGACTATCACCTCTAAAAACTAAGTTACAAGTATGGAACCACTATCAAGATCTGCAAGTCCTACACTTCCTGATTATCAAGCACAAGAAGAGACTTCTAATCAAAGCTCATTTCCAAGACCAGGGACTCCGAACCCTGGTGGCTACACTGATGCTGCTTGGGATTTTCAAGTAATAAATGAGCCTGAAGCAAGCTCTGTTGATGCTCTTGTTATCGACCTTACTAGAATACACATCTCTTCTGAACCGCAACCCGATAATGCACATGCAAGAATTGAAAGTATGCTGAGAGAGGTCCGGCAAAATCAACTGGCAATTTCTAATCTCAAGCTTCTCTTTACCTCTTATGATCATGCATTATCATTTATTCAGAAAAATAGCGAATTTCTTACTTATATAGAGAAAGATACCAAGAATACTATATTGCATATCTGTATCAACCTGCTAAAAGATGACCCCGATGTATTTATTCCGGTAGTTGTCATGCTCACAGTGCTACTCGAATCAGGAGCAAATAAAGAAGCTACCAATGCTCAAGAGAAAATGCCAATAGAACTTGCATTGGAAT
>JAYRNE010000239.1:0-4402 GCA_041912355.1 Chlamydiales bacterium | reverse complement strand
CGGGCTCCAGAATTGGGGGTGCATCTTTCCCACAGCTCCCTTTGGTCGCTATGGGCTTTAATAAGTCGCCCTGGCGGGCTCTAAAACAGACGCTAGTGATGGAATGGATATAGAATTTTCCCGGGGATTTAGATTATAAATGAGCAAAGCTTTGCTCTATTCAAAGTCAAAGAAACCAGGATATGTAAGATCGGCTATCGCCGGCAAGATAGGCGAATATAAGAATAAAAAATGGGACCATCATTATAACATTTATTCTGTAAAAATATGCAAATTTTGACAGCCCATACCAAGCCTACCTACAGACAAATCAAGTTTGCCTAATAAATGCCAAGAAGCGCCCGTAGAGGCCATAGGAGCTCTCATCTTGCTCAAATGCTTTTAAAGCTGTAATCAGCCTTTCACCCTTATCAGGAAGAATCTCTCGGCCCTCTTCAACGCCTAGGCGTAATATTGATTTATCGCGAGCATTTGCCAAAATTGGCTGGGTAATGTGGTAATGAAGTAAATTACCTAGCGGCTTTGAAAAGAGCCTAAAGGCTATGTCAAATTGGCTTTTTTGCACCCTTTGCTGCTCGCCTACTGCAGCTACAAATAATTCATAGCCCGTATCAAACGTGTTACTGTAGTACTCTCTACCATGTGATGCCCCCTCTTCAATACAGATATAACCTCCCGGGCGGATTTTTGTTATAAAGCGATCAACTACCTTTTCGGGATCGTGCAGATGCGAAAGCACAAAGCGCGAAATAAGAATGTCACACATTGCAAAGCTTTCAAGCGCCATTGTAGTGATATCTGCTTCAATAAATTCATAAGTATTTGTTGTGTCGAGCTTTTTTACGCGCTCTTCAGCTTCCCTTAGCCTCGCCTTAGAGATATCAATACCAATAAAATGGCAGCTCGAAAAGATGGTGGCAAGCCTTGCTTCTAAATGGGCGCTTCCGCAGCCGAGTACACAGATACGCATATTGTGCTTAGGTAGATGCTTTTTCATCGCCTCTACAAATGGGGCTGCAGTAAGCTCATCAAGCAGCTGCAAACGAAATTCTGCGGTGGGGGCACTTCCTAAAATATATCCTGACATAGTGGGTTCTCCTTATTTATGGGTATAAGGATAAAAACCTGCTCTTCAGAAAAGATCCGTTGTACTTACGGATGTGATTGATTATACTTGTGCGCTATGCTTGAAAATTTTTTGCAAGAAGCGAAGCATTCATTCTGTTTTACAGAAGGCGCAAATGAAATTAACCGAATCTGCAAGGCCTTCTTAGATAAACATGATATTGCAAATTTTTACTACATACGGCTAACAAAAAATGGTGAGCTTGTATTTCTCACCAATAACGTACCCTATGCCATAAACTACTGGGAAGAGGGGCTGCCTACTCGAACAGGGTGGAATGAAGCAGGCGCTAAGGTGCAAAACTACACCATTTTATGGGAAGAGTGGAAGCTGGATAAAGAAATTCTGAATTTTTCTAAAGCTTCTCGCTGCTTTAATGGCTTTACCTTTGCAAACCGCTATCACAATGTGATCCAGGCGGTGACCTTTTTTCGCAAATACCCTATAGAAAATGCCGCAGAGTACTACCTGAAACATAAAGATGAATTACAGCATTGGATACAAAACTTTCAATACAACTGCCGCAACCTCATTGGTCATGCAATAGACCATCCCATGCATCTACCAAAAGAGTATTTTGCTTCAGAACAAAAGACCTTTTACCCTGTGCAAACAGTAGAATGCCATTATAGGAACATTCGCTCAAAGCTGACCTTTCGTGAGCTTGACTGCCTCTCCCTACACGCTAAAGGCTTTACATGGCCTCACATTGCATCGCTACTTGACCTTTCTGTCCGAACAGTTGAAACCCACTTTAGCTCAATAAAAAACCGCTTCGGCCTTACTTGTCGCGATGACCTTTCACACCTTGCCCTCTCAAACCCACTTATCCAGGCCTATTCGCCAAGGTATTCACCCCCCCTCTAAATCATACATGGCACATACTTTCCGTTAATTTAGCTCCTTTTTCGCCTTTAGCCTTGAGAGCCTTTTACAAAAGGCTCTTGATATTAATAATAAAGAATTACTATATAGGCATATAAATGCGTATATAGGTTTTATGTGAAAAACAACGAGCTTACCACCCCCTTTATCGAGAAAGTGGTAGAGCATCTTATGCAAGAAGAAGCGGGCAAGTTCAGAGCCACCGCTCTTGAGAGCCGCGAGGCATTTATTGCCCGTAGAAAGCATGCACTTTTTCACGCCCTTAGTAGCACCTTCGAAAAGGCCTTGAGCGGCTATAGCTACTTGAGGGAGAGCTTACAAGAAGACCTAAATCGAGATATGTCGCCTTTTGCACTCGATCTTACGCGCTTAGCTGCCGTTGATCTACAAAAGCCCCTTATACTCTATGAAGTATTTGGCTGGGATGAAGAGGTTCTTGGCACCTTTTACAAACAAGCTTGTTGCCTCTATCAGCAAGAGCGCTATAAAGAAGCACTAGATGCCTTCACCTTCCTTTCTTTTGTAAGTCCACTTGCTGCCGACCTTTATAGTGCTCTTGCCATATGCTTTACAGCATGCAACGAAGAGGCCCAAGCGCAAGAAGCTTTAGAACTTGCCTCCTATTTACAAGTAACAAAAGAGGGCAAGTAGTATGGATGTTCAGCCAGGTTCTCCTTTTTATAATAAGCCTCTAACGCCCCAAGATCAAAAGCCTTTAGCTAACTTAAATCCAAACGCTCCTACCCCGCCTTTAGCTGTAACAAAGGTGCAAAGCGGCTCTATACCCCCTGCAACATACCTTGAGGGGCAAAACGCCATGGTTCAAATGGCCGTTTCGCATGAGGCCCTTACAATAGATGAACAACTTGAAGCTATGGAGACTTTATTTCATATCGTAGACTCCCTTAACGACTTTGGAGAATATGAAAAAGCTGATGCAGCTTTAGAGGCCCATCCCGAGCTAAAAGAAGTTATAAATAATCCCAGTGCTAATGGCGACACTTGCTGGATGCAGGCACTAAGTGCTGGCAACTTAGAACTTATGCAGTGGCTAGAAAAGCATGGAGCAGACGTTGGATGTGTAGATGCAAATGGAAGAACAGGCCTTATGCGTCTTATGCTTGAGCAAAATCATCCTGAGATGATGAAACACCTTCTTAATACTGCTCAAGACAAAGAACGAGGCCTTGATATCAATGCTCAAGACGATGCAGGACTTACAGCGTTCAGCTATGCTCTCTTTACTGAGAGGCTAGAGGATGCTTCCCTCATAGCCTCTTGCGGTGCACGTATAGCTGAAGGCCTAGAAATAGACGAACCAGTAGCTCATAGGGTTCTAGAGGCTCTTCAGCAAGGTAGAGAATGTAATCCCTTTGATTTACAAGAGTTTAACCTTGCAATAGACCTAAATATTACTAAGAGAGTCTTTACAGTTATTGCCTTGCCGATATCACGTGAAACGCACATGGAAGCTGAAGCGTTTATTCAAGTAGCCCCTCGAGTGGCTCAGATAAATGAAAACCCTGATGCTTTTGCAAAATTACAACAGGCAAGAACATGCGGGTCCGGCACACTTACTTCTAAAAATAACGTGGCAAAAAGGGCAGCTGACAACTGGTCTCACTGTGACGCCATGATTCGAGAAAAAGCCCTAAGGAATGAGCCATTAAGATCTGAAGACATTTGCCTTATTAACACCCTTTTAAATAAATCGGATGATGGTGGGAAATTACGAACAGATTGTGAGATAACAGCCGGTGGCGCCCTCACCCTTTCTTATTTGCCTCCAAGCCAGGTGGAGCAGTCCTTTAACCAGTTTTGTGAAATACTTGATGACGGTATTCAAGCATGTGCAGCGGGCAAAGAAAATCCAATAACAGTTGCAGCTTGGGCATACCAGGCCCTTGTTTCAATCCACCCCTTTAGCGATGCTAATGGCCGCACCTCGCGCCTCGTAGCAGATTATATACTACAGCGATCTGGCTTGCCTCCTATGGCATTAGAAGATAATGTAGATGTAGCCGTCTTTGCATTAGATGCAAACAAGACTATTTCTCCAGCTCAAGCTTTTGAAATTGTCTTTGAAGGCGTAAAGAATAGTTATAGAATACTGGGTATCAAGGTAGAATAGGAGTTCAACTGTATGAATAGTTTACACGGAGCAGTTAAAGAGCGAGCAGAGGCATTTGTCAGCAACTTTCCTGTGCAGGATACCGATGGCTGCAAAAAAGCCTTTGATATTCTCATACAAAGAGTTGCCAATCGAACTACTCTTAGCCTAGAAGATCTTGCTGAATGCAACAAACTCTTACACGGAAGCTCTGAAAATAGAGGAACTTTTGACAAAATTCTCAGTACTATAAATAAAGAATCGCGTAAGCTTTCAGGAAT
>JAYRNE010000238.1:0-5513 GCA_041912355.1 Chlamydiales bacterium | reverse complement strand
GGGCAGTTATGCACCGCTCTCAATTTTGCCTAAGTCAATTACGTAATAAGTGCTAAAGCAGCCCCAACAGTATCCTGTTTGTACGCTATTGCGGTTAAAACACTTTGGCATAAATTGAGAGCGGCGCATAACTGCCCCGCACTCCGAGAGCCTTCGGCAAATGTCCAAACTCAAGATCGCGGGGTAAAACCCGCGATGAGGCAGTCTATGCCAAAGGAGCCTTGCCTGTCAAATGCAATTATTTTAGTGAGCGGGAGAAAAAGCCGCAGCCCTAAATTGTTCTTTGACTTGTGCATTCACGTCGTTGTCGACAAGTCTTGCAATTATTCTTACAACATCAACTCCTATTATATCCAATGGCGTGCCCTGGCGAAATTTTTTATTAGATAGTAGCAAAAGCGGTGTTCTTGTTATAGAATTTTTTGGATCTTCTGTAAGAAGGCGATCGACGGCATCTTTATTCGCCAGGGGCAAATACGCGCCATTCGCCAGGCCCAAATTCGCGCCTATTTTTGTTATATTATGGCGGAGCATGTGGTTTACAGCGAGTGAAAGAGACTTTGGCGTGCAGCCTGCTTGGCTTAGCTGGTAGGCATAAGGACCATCAAAATAAAAAGCTTTATTTCCAAAGGCAGTAACATTGCCATGTGCATCTACCTCAGGCTGTATTAAATGGGTTAAGGCTATTTTACGTAGCTTTTTGGAACTTGACGATAAAAGCGTTTGGGTAAGTACTAGAAGCATTCTTTGATCGTGCGTGGTAGCTCCCCTAGTTACTACTAAGCCCTGGGCACCTGGGTCTAGCAGGCGGACAATAGTACGCAAATTTACAGCGCGTGCTTGGTCTTTCGGGTCATGCACCAGCTTTCCTAAAAATACATTGCGAAGAACTTTCGCCACCTTAGAAAGAAGAGTAGGCGTTTTTTCAGATTCTAAATATTCATCCGAAGCTCCAAGCAAAGCTTGGTGCAAATTAAAAAAATTTATATTTAAAGGTCTATTTGCACTAGGATCCATTTATTGCCTCACAATTAATGATTTAAAAATATTATAAGGATAGTATGGTTTCTTGTCTATTCTTTATTTACTAAAAGCGCAGGTTATTTCGGAATTTAATCTAATGAAATTTCTGCCCTCTCCTGTGTAAAAAATAAGCGCAAAAATAAAAATTATGCTATATGGAAACTAAAACAAGGAACGCATACCCGTGAAGATTGGGCAAGATGATACAGCCATTCAAGCCTTATATGAGCAGTTAAAAAAGGTGCCTAAGTCTACCCACTTAAAATCACTTTCATTTTATGAACGGATAGTATGCAAGCAAATTATCGAGCACAAAGAGTACATCTACGTACCAGACACGAAATACATAGATGCAATAAAAAATAAAATAGGACAACCTTTTCAAAAACAACCAAACGGCCCTTTTGCTGCAATTTGTAGCGTTTGGAAAGCTGTAATAAACAGAATTTGGGATATTTCGTCATCAAGCCTTTTTAACAAAATCGAAAAGGAGATAAGTGCTGCGCAAGTGAAAGAAAGATCTTCAGAAATTCAAACAGAAGCGGCACCTAGGGCAAATGAAAAAACTGCAGCAAAAGAAAAAGAAATACTCTCAAAAATTATACCGAAGCCTGAATTTTCTGAATTTGCAAAAAGTTTAAGCGGCCTAATTCACCTAACTGACACAAAAGAGGCCATTTCCTTTTTAAATCACACTCGGCAAAAGGTGCTAGACTTGTGCGCAGGTATACCTATAACCGATATGGACCTAATTACTACTGTACTAGAAGAAGCCATCAAGCAGGCAAATGACCCGAAATTACTAAACCCTAATCTTCTTGAACGCTTAAATGAATTAGACGAAAGCATTTTTGCTCAAACATCTCTTCCCAACGCAACAGATGAAGAAATGCTAGAGTCAGGACAAGCCCTTTCTACACTCCGAACTCTTGCTGGATTAATCAGTTTGTATTCAAAGTAGCACCACAGAACTCACTAATCGAAGTCCTCAACTATCTGCCTTCACACACCTATAGATGGCGCTTGTGTCTGAGAGGGTGCTGTCGGTTAGCTGATAGGTTGATCCTGAGGTGATTTGAATTTGCCAGCTTTTTGTAGCATCACTTGCATGGGCATTAAAGCTTGAGGTGGGAACTTTGCTAAAGTCGTTATAGCGGTAGAGGGTATAGAGTATACCGGGCTCAAGATTTTGAATGGTGATTTCAAGGGTAAGGGGCATGGGAGCTGGGCGCTTGCTAGACTTATTGGCAATTTCTGGATATTCGTAGTTTAAGTTGGTGGTGACACGTACTGGAAGAGTCTCATCATCTTCGTCAAGTATACCTGTGATGGCAATGCCATAGTTGTTTGTCTCTTTGGAAAGAGAGTAGACTTGGCCATTTGGGTTATTAGCCTCCTTACGCGTTGCTACAAAAGTGCTTAAGGGATAGGTAAAGAGGTACTGAGGGTCTTTAGCATCGCCCCAAAGGCCATTGTCACTAAAGGTAATATTATCTTCATCCATGCTAAGAACAGGCACAATGTGGTCATATTCATCATCGCCAGCAGTGGGGTCGGTGTCGCCATAAAAAAGGTATTCATTTGTGTAGAGACCAATGGCAACAGGATGGCCCTCATTTACATGCTCGCTTACCCAAGCAAGAAAACTGTTTGAATCTTGGCTTGCATTAGGCCAAGTAGTGGCCTGAAGTCGCATGGCTTTTGCTGCCTGCTGATCATTTATTCCCAAAAGCAGCTGATTGCCCGTTTGAGAGCCTCCATTGCATGCTAAAGAGCGCGCATCATACTGTGAGAGGTACTGTCCATAATAAAGCCCCGCGCTAATAAGGCTTACTTCGCCGCAGTAGCCATGATTTTCATTCCACTGCAGGCGAGGGGAGGTAAAGCTTGTTGTGAATTCAAGAGAGATGCAGTAAGCTAATATAAGTAAATAACGCATAGTTCCTCCGCTAGGGTAGAATAATAGGTCCTTCAAGATCGCTTTGGCGTAGGATTTTTCCTACTAGTGAGTAACAGGGGGAGTCGCTTGGGACGTAGTGGCCAAATCCTATAAGGTAGATGCAGCCTCTATCCATCAAAGTCCTTACACACTTGGCAGCAAGTACGGTTGCAGCCCCTACGCTAGCAGCTCCAATTAAACAGTTAACAAGTTTTACTTTTCGCGTTTCTGCATGAACGGCACGCGAAAAAGAGGTGGCCCCTGTGTGAACAAGTAAGGAAAAAATAATAGTTACATCTCGTAGCTGCGATGTAGAAGTTACTTCTATACCCTCGCTAATAATGCTAAGATTTTTTGAAATGTTATCGTAAAGGCGTTCATAGCCAGTAATGCCGCTTATAAAGTTAGTAAAATAGTGCATAAAAATTGACTCAATTTTGTGAAAAGAAGATAGCAACTTACTTGCAATAGGTCAACTGTAGTTTATTCCCTTCCAAAAAAAATTAATTATTTATATAATCGCTGTTTTACAAAAGGATTATTATGAGTAGCCCAATAAACCTAGACGCCACAAACTTTGCCTATAACCCATTTGCCTTTACGGCCGCAAGGCAAGCCTGGCAGGATCAAAATAGCACTACACTTACTAGGATCGCTAAGACAGTTGGGGGAGGGCTATATGATATTTACGTGAAGAACCCCTACGATCTTACTCTTGGTAACTGTAAAGCATTATTCACAGCGCAAGTGCCTGTACCATTAAAAACAAAAGTTGCCGTTGCTGCGACTGTTGCTTTAGGCAGCCTCTATACACTTATGCTTTATGGTGCCTCAATTCATATACAGGGGCGTCTTTTAGCAGCGGCTGGCTTTGCCACTGCTGTAAAAGTGGGTGAGGCTGCAAAATGGCTTGGCACAAAGCTCTTTGTAGCGGGGGCTGTGCCTATTTATGGCCTTTTCTATGCGCTACCTAAGCATATAATTCAGTCCCTTCCTGCTGCTCTTCGCGCGGCTGCTGATAAGGTGAGTGTAGCAGCTAAGTGGCTCTTTCAAAACGTGCTGCAGCCTGTTTGGAATAAAGTAGCTCCCATTGTAGCCAAAGCAGTAAAGGCCGTTGCAGAAGCTGTTGCAAAGACTGCAAAAGTGCTCTTTCACCATGTGCTAAAGCCCCTTTGGGAAAAAGTGCTTCTACCCGCATTACAAAAGGGTGTAAACGCCGTTCGCGTAGTTGCAAAATTCCTAGGGAAGGCCCTCGAGACGCTTGCCACAAAAATCGCCAATGCAGCCCTCTGGATTGTGGATAACGTTATTGTGCCATTCTGGAATAACATCGCAGTTCCTGTATTTAAACAAATATTTAAATTAGCAAAAAATGTTGGCAATGTACTTGCGCAAGTAGCCAAAAGGGTTGCCCAATCTGCCGAGTGGGTCTTTAACAACGTAATCGTGCCAGTCTGGAAGACATGTGTGGTGCCTGCACTTAAAGCTCTTGGCCGCGCTATCTCATATGCAGCGAATATTGCCGTTCAGACGGCTAAAGAACTTGCCCGAAGAACCGTGCAAGCTGCCCAATTTATCTTCCGCCACATTATCGCGCCCACAGCTAGGTTTATTGGTAATGCGATTGCACAAGCCGCCAAAAAGGTCGCCCAATCTGCCGAGTGGGTGTTTACCAACGTGATCGTGCCAGTCTGGAAGACATGTGTGGTGCCTGCACTTAAAGCTCTTGGCCGCGCTATCTCATCTGCAGCGAATGTCGCCGTTCAGACGGCTAAAGAACTTGCCCGAAGAACTGTGCAAGCTGCCCAATTCATCTTCCGCCATATTATCGCGCCTGTAGCGAGGTTTATCGGCACATACGTAATAGAGCCAGCATATACTGCCATTAGCACGATAGTCGTAAAAGTAGGCGAAGCCGTTAAGACTATTTTTAATACCATTATAGTCCCGGTTGCAAAAGCCACAGCAAATGCGGCATCAAGTGCCCTTTATGCGATAAAAGAAGGCGCCGAAAACCTTAAAAATACAGTACAGCAGGCCTTTAATAGAATTTTCTGGCGTCGGGAGGCTATTTTCCGAGATATTTCTGGTGGGTTTCCTCGTGGGATCTTAGCGTAGCTTTTGGACTGCGGGGCAGTAATGCACCGCTCTTAATTTAAGCCAAATACTTCTTGTTTATGAAAACAGTTATTAACAACTTGAAGTTAGTAATGGAAAAGACTTCGGCATAAATTAAGAGCGGTGCATTACTGCCCCGCACTCCAAAAAAAAAGCACTTAAGCTTTCGCTTAAGTGCCGTCTCCGGATGTAAGATTCGAACTTACGACCAACGGATTAACAGTCCGCTGCTCTACCACTGAGCTAATCCGGAATAAGGGTTAGATCTTAAGAAAACAGTCGATTAAAATCAACGTTGGCAAGGAAAAGTTTTTTTAACAATTTGATGTTATTAATTGAAAAGCTTTCGGCATAATTTATGTGGGGTGCATTCCGGCCCCGCACTCCAAAAAAAAAGCACTTAAGCTTTCGCTTAAGTGCCGTCTCCGGATGT
>JAYRNE010000237.1:0-2357 GCA_041912355.1 Chlamydiales bacterium | reverse complement strand
GTAAGCGTGGTCGAACATGGCGTAAAAGACCTTGCGCCTGCCGGCGTAGAAGCTGGGTTTATATTTGTAAGCTCTAATCGCGATGAGCTTCATGAGATAGGGCTGCTGCTAGATCACAAGAAGCTTAAGGTGCCAGAGGTGGCTGAATATCCGCTATCTGAGGCTTCGTCGGTTCTTGATCGGCTGCAGGAGAGGCATGTTAGAGGGAAGATAGTCCTTAAGATTACATAAATTGGAATTTGACTTTTTAAAGAATTTATTTTATAATTATTCCAAAAGGCACCTAGCAAAAAAGCACTGAGTAATATATACTTAGTACCTTTTTTCTCGTGTCTCGAGGTTTTAGGAGAACGAACTATGGCACTTTCAAAAACTGATGTACAAAAGTATAAGAAGCGTCTCGAAGAGCTGAAAAACCAGATCTCTCATGCGCTAAGTAACTGTACGGCTGAAGTAAAAAAGCCTGATGAAGCTACGGGTTACTCCCAGCACCAGGCCGACCAAGGAACAGATGACTTTGATCGCCGCATAAGCCTAGAAGTTACAAGCCAGGAATTTCAGGTGCTGAGATTAATCGAGCGCGCCTTAGAAAAAATTAGCGAAGGCACTTATGGCGTTTGTGATATTAGTGGGGAAGAGATTCCCAAGGCTCGCCTTGAAGCTATGCCCTATGCAAACACAACCGTGAAGGCACAAGAGAAGCTGGAGCGGGGATTAATTTAGTGCAGCTTTTTCGCTCTCGAACGTTTTGTCTCATTCTTGCCCTTGTGATCATCATTACTGATGCTCTCACAAAGGCATGGATAAGTACGGTTGCCCAAAGCGTGCCTTCGCCGCTACCTTATATGGTCTTTGAAGATTTTTTTGGCATAAAGATGCAGATTACCCATGCGATAAATATGGGTGCTGCCTGGGGAGTGCTTGCCGACTTTCCTAATGCCTTAGTCTTTGTGCGGATATTATTAATAGCGGCTCTTCTTGTCTACTTTCTGGGGGTAAATCGCCGAGATGTGTGGAACATGCCTCTTATGCTTATTATAGCAGGCGCTTTAGGCAACGTTATTGACTACTTTCACTACGGCTATGTAATAGACATGATCCAGTTTTCGTTTTGGGGATATGAGTATCCTGTCTTTAACATTGCAGATTCCTCTATTTTTATAGGATCACTCTGGATCCTCTTTTCTGCCACGATGGAAAAGTCACCAACATGAAAATGCTTTATCACAGAGTCACTGAGCTCACAGAGAAGGTTGAGATCATTGAGAATAGCATTCTTATTTTCTCCCTATTTCAACATAATCTCAGTGATCTCAGTGAATCTGTGGTGATCTATGCAACAAAGCTCTAACATAATTCGAATTCAGCCAAAAGAAGCCCCTACCTACTTAGCGTCCAAGTGGTTTCACTTCGACCTGCTTGTCGAGGTAGAGGAGCTCGAAAGCCTCTTTGCAAGTTTTGGCGATTTTTATATGTTTTCAACGCTAGGAGTTGCGGCACCTGGTGCGCACCTTTTAGAAAAAAAGGCCTTTTTAGAGGCCTATGGACGCTATCTTGATGAACTAAAACAAGGCAAGGTTGTTGTCGATGGGGACTATCGCTTTTTCTTTACTGCATGCCTTACAAAGACTCTAAACGCTATTCGGGCAATAGACATCGGCAACAATAAAGAGATTATCACTCCCTACGAGCCAGTACTACAGATGCAGATGCACCGTTTTAGCTTCTCTTATAGTGAGATGAAGTTTCACTCTATGGCTTTTGGGGATAAGTGCATCTCCTGGGGGCTTCGCCTTTCATACCCACAGCTCTATCAGTACCCAGAAACAAGAAAGGTAGAAGATGCCCTTGATGAAGAGCGTTTTGTGAACGCCAAATTATATTCTAGCATTCGTCCCTGGCTTCGTGCTCACACCATTCCCACGCCATTTGTGATTGATGGCAAGCGTGTGAACGACCCCATGCGCCTTGGCAAAAAATGCCTTCCTTGGATACAACACCATGCAGAGATGCAAATACGTGGATTAAACATTTATGGCGCTGCCTGTACATCATGAGCTTATAAAGCAAAACATTACCCTTGCAACGGCTGAGTCCTGTACTGGAGGAGCGTTAGCGGCGGCTTTTGTTGCTAATGCGGGATGTTCTGCCTATTTCCAAGGTAGCATCGTAGCTTATGCCAATAGCGTGAAAGTAAACCTCTTGCACGTGGACCCTAAATTACTTGAGGAGAAGGGGGCTGTATCTCAAGAGGTAACAGATCAAATGGCCCTCGGAGTCTGCAGCAAGCTGAACGCCGATTTAGGCATAGCCGTTTCAGGCATCTTAGGCCCCGATGGCGGCACAAAAGAGACGCC
>JAYRNE010000236.1:0-3620 GCA_041912355.1 Chlamydiales bacterium | reverse complement strand
TGGTCCCTGACCAGCTACACCACCAAAACTCATCTTTTCCTCCTTTACTGCTGGAGACGAAGTTTTTCTTCTTCAAGCCCTTGCTGCAAGTCCGCATATTCAGCATGATCTTCAATGGCTGCAAGGGCAAGATTCATTGCATTTAATGCTTTATCTTTTTCGCCAAGGGCTTCGTAGCACTGGCTAAGAGCTACGTGAAAGCTTGGGTCAAAGGGGTTTCTTTCAATTACCTTTTGATAGGCTTGTAAGGCCTCTTTATAGTTTTTGCGGCCGAATTCGGCATTTGCAAGGCCAAGCCAAAATAGGTGTGCATCGGCGTTTAGGCCTGTTAAAAATGAAAAGGCATCAGCTGCATCATCTAGAAGATCTTGATCGTACAGGCGCTTGGCTCCCTGATAGAGGCAGTCCATCGTTTTATCATCTACCCCTGCAAACTCCTGAATAGTTCCACCTTTTAAGATATGGTCAGAAAAGGCCTTGTCGTCTTGTGCAATGCGATCTGAAAGTGATGATATACGCTCGATCCCGTCAATAACCTCTTGTGTAAAGATCTCTGGCTCGTCTAGTGCAAGCTGGCTCAGTGATTCACTAAGCTTTGTTGCACCATTTTTTTGACGCTGCTTGTATGTGGATAACTCTTCAATCATTTCATTTTGATAGCGTTCAAGAAGCGCCTTTTCCGGCAGAATCGAATTTGGATGAATGATAAGCTCTTCAGCAACCTTGGTTGCGGCAAGCTCACGACAAGCATCCAGAAACTCCTTGTCAAAATCAGAAGCGTCCGATTCTGGCGACATCGGTCGTTGCATTGCTATCCCCCCTTTTTCTCAATTCTATCAAATGAATAATTTAATAGCAAACTGATCTAGAGAGGGAAACGCTCCTCAAAGGTATAGTTACAATTAAGAAACACCACACTACGGCCTTTAAGAGTTTCTACAGAACACTTTTCTCTATTAGGTAGGTGAAATGTGCCATCAGGGTAGATTTTCCTCGTAAAGGAGAGGCTACGTAGAGGAATGGCTAAGTAGGTGGTTTTTTGTGTACCCCATGTTTCTACTGGAATTTCAAGGTCTTTTTGGTGAAACCATTCTCCAAAGGTGACGTCAGCGATAAACTCTGTTTTTTTAAGGGCTGCGTCCCTAGAGATATCCCCTTCAACCTTACCACTGTTGATTGCTATCCTATCAGCAGGAAGAGGGGCTTGATTGGCATATTCATTAGGCCGCAAGGTACTTCCCGGTTTTAGCCTAATATTTTGAACTTTAAGGCGGCTATTAGAAGGGGTAAAACTATACTCACCAAAAATTTCAGGATCTGCAAGTGGCCCCACATCTACTGCTAAACCAACTTCATCTAGAAACATATTTCCAGGTACAACTTCCTGAAAAAGACGGTGAAACTGTGATAATTTTATGTATAAGACCGGAATAACAGTAATTTTAGCATTTATAAACCGGCTGCCAGCTGGAGTCTGAGGAAATGGTTTAATGATTTCCCTGATAACTGGTTCTATTTGCTCATAAATTACATCTCCCTTACATGCAATAATCCCCTGATCACCAAAAGCTTCTTCGGCACGCTGCTTTAGCTCTTGAGAAAGGCGCATTTCTAGTTCTGCAAGGGCCCTTGAACTTAAGCTATTATCTACAGCATGCATAATAATTCTCCTGTTTAAAAAATAATTTTACATAAAAAGGCATTAAAATGCAATCATTTTATTACCCTTCAAAGCCGCTAAAAGGCACATTTAGACCATAGGGAATACCCACCCACGTGAACTTTTCAAGTCTAGTATAGGTGTGGATATTAAAGGTAGGGCCATTTTCTATGGGGGTGACGGTTCCATTGGAGAGGATTTTTTCTGTAAGAGTAATAGAGCCATCCGAGAGAATCTTTCCTCGGAGCTCGCATATCGTGATGATTAATTTGATAGAGGCACTCTCTTTTTGCTTTTCTGCTTCCACTTCAACAAATTCGTTATCTAAAAAGCCTTTAAAGGTTACCCTAGCGGAGCCTTGGGCCACTAACACATTGTGTTTAATTGGCCCAATGCGAATAGGCTTTTTATTATTAATTACTACCATGTCAGGGCTGCAAAGTATTCCTTCAGAAGGCACAGCAAATTCACTAAGTTGTATATTTTGAACTGTTAGCGTAGTATCTTCAGAAGTAAGGGGGCCAGAAACTTTACTTGCAAGAGGGCCAAAGTAGGCTTTTTTGGTAATTTCATCGATGAATAGGCTTGTGTCTCCTTGGCCCGGAACTATGTTGCAAACTACTCTCGCAAAGACTGAACAGTAGCAGGCGACAAATCTGCTCTTAGAAATAGGGGCTTTCGGCCAGTCTTGGGTGACTTCTTTGATGTATGCTTCAATTGCCAGATAGCGCTCATCGGTTTTATCGACAATCACCTCTTCCTCTCCAAATGCCTCAACCCTTCTACGAGTAACTTCTTCTGAAATTGCCTGTTCATGCTCAGTTGAGCCCACGGCGTAGCGCCCTTGAAGTGCATTCATAAATAAAACTCCTCTTCAGGGCCATAATTATTACAAAAATTACATAAAAAGTCCATCTTTATTTAAAAATATTATTATTTACTTATAAATAATTATATGTTACTGTCAGTATAGGGATAGAAGGAGGGGGTATGGATGAACATGCTCAGCCTGACAAAGTAGATCTAGAATGGCAGGCAGTTGCTGCCACGCTTGCGGAGAAAAAAGCTGACGAGGATATGGTTAAACCAAACCAGCTTCTTTCAAAAAAGCTGCTCCTAGAGCGCTATCAAAAAGAGCTAGAAGAGGAATTTCGCGCCCATAGAAAAGAGGAAATTCACGGGGCAGAGGCCCTTGCACGATCTCTTGAAGAGCTTCAAAATGAATCCCCTGCTCTTTTTACAGAAAACGTCGTTGAGCAAATTAACCGCCTTTCAAGGCTTTCTGAAATAATTGCCGAAGATGAAGAGAGGTTTACAGCAGACCTCGCAAAAGGAGGCACACTCCAAGAGCTTGCCCAAGTAGATAAAAACACAATGGACGTGCTCTATTTAGGAGCAAAACGGCTCTTTGACTTAGATCTTTTTGACGATGCCGCTTGTGCCTTTACCTTCTTAGTCGGCTTAAACCCTAAAAATTACCTAGCTAGAATGGGCCTTGCCTATTCAGAGTACCGTCGCAAGCACTATAAAGAGGCCCTAGATGCCTTTTTGCTTATAACAGAGGCAAGTCAAGCTGACCCTGACCCCCTCTTTGCTCTTGGCCGCTGCTACGAAGAGACTGGGCTGCGTGACAAGGCGCTTTGTTCCCTAGACCAGGCGCTTTTAGCAAGTGAGGGCAAGCCTGAGCATGCTCATTTAGCCGAAACTATAAGGCAAGATAAGGCGCGTCTTATGCATTAAAGAGGAGATGAGGTATGGATGTTTCTGATAGGTTCTCACCAGTTATTGGTCAGTCAGTTCCTCTTAGTGAATCTCAAGGTACGGACTCAATAGAGCATGTAAATTTGCCAAGTCCTTATGGCACCCCAGAAAGCACTCCTCAAGTAACCCCTAGGGATGATAACGCAGCTGTCACAGCAGCCAGCGCTCGCCAAACTGCAAGTGCTGCAACTACAGCCTT
>JAYRNE010000235.1:0-1971 GCA_041912355.1 Chlamydiales bacterium | reverse complement strand
TTTACACTGTTAATGCCTTAACGTACCTAAAAAAGCTAAAAGAAACAGGTGGGCAAAAGCCAAAGTATGTGGCAGGTCATAGCCTAGGAGAATACGCAGCTTTATTTGCAGCAGAAAGTTATGACTTTGAAACAGGCCTTCGGCTTGTGAAAAAGCGCGGCGAGCTCATGGCCCAAATATCAGGTGGAGGCATGGCGGCAATTATTGGTAAAACGGCCGAAGAGATAGCAGACATTCTTCAAAAGGCAGGCTTAACCACCATCGACATTGCCAACTATAACTCCCTAAAGCAGGTAGTAATTTCCGGCAAAAAAGAGGATGTAGCAAATTCTAAAGCTGTTTTTGAGGCTGCTGAAGCTCGCTTTTTCCCCCTCAACGTAAGTGGCGCCTTCCATTCGCGCTACATGACGCCAGCAAAAGAGGAGTTTACTGCCTTCTTAAACCAATTTACCCTTCAAGATCCCAAAATCCCCTGCATAGCAAACTACACAGCACTCCCCTATGAACCCGGCAAGGTCAAAACCAACCTGGCAGAGCAGCTCAACCACTCTGTAAAGTGGAATGACTCCATCCAGTACCTCATGGCTCAAGGCGAGCAAGACTTTGTAGAAATTGGCCCTGGCACTGTGCTTGCAGGCCTTGTTGCAAAGATCAAAAAGGGACAGTAATTTACAATAGCTTAGGCTCTAATAAAAACTGGCAGTGAATGGGCATGTGCGTATTCAAAAATTTCACCAAGGTTATATAGAGAGCCTTCGCCATGAATATCAAGAGAATCGATGTTAGCAAGAAGCTTTTCTGAAATCACAAGAGCAGTAGGATAGACACCTCCAGCTTTACCTCCGCCGCTTGCTTCTATGTCGAGGTTTATTTCATTCCAATTAATTAACTCTTCCCCAGAAACTACGCCGCTTGTCTGCCCTACAAGTTCTTGCGGACTACGTAGTAAGTCAGGAGCTGTTAGAAAATCTATTAGTTGATTATTATCTGAATCCCAGCCTCGAACGGATGAAGGTATATTTTCCAGATCTTTCTGAAGTGATTGGAGTTTTCCTACAACATTTTGACGAGCATGGGAAAGCATTTGAAATTTAGGATCTGATGGATCAAGCTGAGAAAGTCTTTCATCTAAATCTTTTGCAGTTGCAGGAAAAAGCAATTCAAATAATTGTACTGGATCCAACATCTTTGAAAGGTAGTTTTTCGCTGCCAAAAGTTCTTGATACTCATCTGATGAAGTCATTTCTGCTTTTTCAAGTTGGCTAAGACGCTCTTCTAACGAAGAAAAGAGCTTCTGATAGGGCGTCTTATCTCTTTGAGAAAATAGAGGTGTAAGTATACGTATAAGGTCATTAAGTTTAAGCTGGGGACGGTTTAGAGTATGGCTATTTGCGCTAATTTCCAGAGGATGAGTAAGCTGCCTGATCTTTTTTCCCTGTAAAAGCAATGAAATATCCTTGATATCAACACCTGGAATAAGGACACCTCTTGCAAGTCTCAATGCTGTTGCTTCATCATTTATCGGCTCTTGCTCCCCCTTCAGTATCTCAACCATAAGATCTCGCTCCAGGGGCGCGCTCACACCTGAGGTCTCCTCAAGAGCAGCTATAACCTGCTTTTTTAAAAGCTCAGTTTTTAACGCATACCCCATTTGCGTATATTCTGTTAGCAACGATTCAAATTCTTCTTTATCTGCATCCTTCATCCCATAACGCGTTTTATCATGGATGAAAAGAACATCCTCTTTAAAACTTTGAAGCGCCTGAATTCTAGACGCATCTTTTTCTTCAGCAATCATTTGGTTAAGTGTACCCTCAACATCCGCTGACAAAGAAATAGATTCCTTTTGCACAAGAGTAATGAGTTCATCTAAACGCCCAGAATTTATAGGAGAGTTAGCTTTAATTATCCCCTCCACTTTTATTTTAAAT
Source organism: Chlamydiales bacterium (assembly GCA_041912355.1). Lineage (GTDB taxonomy): Bacteria > Chlamydiota > Chlamydiia > Chlamydiales > FEN-1388 > SZAS-7. The sequence continues at coordinate 40 of JAYRNE010000235.1, read as the reverse complement.
TGCTGGGGGCTTTCATTTGGCGCCCTAATTCCCAATTCTT
>JAYRNE010000234.1:0-7563 GCA_041912355.1 Chlamydiales bacterium | reverse complement strand
AGTTTAAAGACTTGGCGAATAATTTTTCGATGTGTCTAACCCCAAAGATGTAAGTAAGTTATCTAAATCTGTAGCTTCTATTAATCTGGTATCTTCTTCAGTATCAAGTGGTTGTACAAAAAAACCTACTTTATCAAGGTTGTTTGATACTGATATAGAGTAATTTGCAAGTGAGCCATCTTCCCTTTTTACGGTAATCATAAAACTTGGACCCAGGCCTACATTATAAGGTTTCCAAACGATAAATGCTCCTGTAGGCACTAGTGGTTCTCTAAGAATATCGACATGATCATTTCGGTAAGTGGAGCGATCGATGAGTGCATCAGGCAGTTTTTCTTCAAGTGCTTGTAATCTCTTATCAACAGTAAGCATTCTCTTTCCAAATTCTTCGAGAAATGGTGCTGGTATTGCCCGAGTTTTAAGACCATCTAAAAGTATTTGTGGGGGCTCTTCAGTAGTTGCGAGTGCATAGGTCTCATCAGCATTTTTAATGAAACGGAAATCGTAGAGGTCATAGTAGTCTTTAGTTCTAACGTAGATACAGTCACCTCTAATTAGGACTGCTCCTGGAGATAGCTTTATAAGTTGTTTGATAACTTTATCAGGATCTAAATCGGGATAGATGGCGTCATTGGCAATTGCATCCATGCGACTTATTGCCTTTTCCCAGCGGCTGCGTGCATTTTGGGCAGTAATACCTGTCGGGCTAGGGGGAGCAAGCATATCTCTTAGAATTGTTTTACAATCAGGCCCAAGGCATGTTTCAATTACTTCTAGAAACTCCTTAACGCTTTCACAATCAGCAGGATGGTTTGGCATAGTAGGGTCTGCTTGCCATTTTTCATCTAATGTGACGTACTTTAATAAGTCCTTGCGCCAGGAAGGCATCTCTTTGCCAAAATTTTCTTCTCCGTAAAACGCTGTGTAGTAGATCTCAAGTAGGCTTACTGCAAGAGCAAACATATCCTGTTGCTTCTGATAGGTCTTACGCCTTGCACCAGTAGTTAGTTCTTGTATAGCAAGGTGTCTATCGGTAATATAGTTAGGAGTAGCTAGTGGTACTTCATTATCCTTAGTCGTTGCAAGTCCCCAGTCAGCGAGGGCCCATTCGGGTTGCGTTTTTTCAAGCTGACTCTTTTGAATTCCAATATTTTGAGGCTTTATATCTCGGTGTGCAATTCCGGCTTTATGTGCAGCTTCAAGGCCAATAAGAAGATCAAGCGCCCCACGAGCAAGGCCCATAGGTGTTGTAAGGCCTAAAGCAGTCTGTTCGGCAGTAGAAAGTGTAAGTATTTTCCTATCCAACATATCTGTGATGTAGCCAGGAACAAAGTAACCATAGCGCGTTTCAGAACGAGTATCTGTAACGGAAAAAATCCTATAAGGCGCCCGCTGCACTCCCCTCTGGTGGCCGCCTGCACTTTCGTGAAGTTGATTTGTGTATTTTTTTTCTTTTGTAAGATCTTGCGGAATGGCTTTTTGCGGCCATGTCCCAAGCTTGCGCATGATAGGAATGTCTTCTTTAACAAGAGTTCCAACTCGTGATACAGCCCCATATGTGCCTTTGCCTACTGCCTTTGCGTTAACAGCGTGAGCGAGCACTTTAAAGTCTTGGCCAAGTTCAAGAGTATGCGTTTTACCTCCAAATTCGATTTTTTCTACGTGATGCACAGTAAAAGGGGCTGCCTTACTAGCTGTAACTCGGGGTAATTTAGATTCGATAGAAGTATCAATCTTGATAAGTCGTCCAACAAGTGTATCGATCTTCTTTAGGTCTTTTTCATCGAGGGATGTTTTATTGAGAGCATCTTTAAAGTAGCGTTCAAAGTTTTTACGTAAAACTTTAGCCTGGCTACCTCGATACCTTGTTGAAAGTGTGGGAGATCCCTTTGCTGGGGAAGTTTTGCCTGTAACTTGAGCCCTTTTCCAGGGTACAGCTTGAGGTGGGAGATTTTCTTTAGCCTTTTTTGCGCGAGTTTTGCCTAAGGGCTGGGGACGTGGCTCTTCTTGCTGCACAGCCTTAGTAAAGACCCGGCTTAAGGCGTTTGCCTTAGCCTGGGGGTCTTTTGGCGGCTCTGGTATAGCAAAACCTTCATTAGTAGGACCTACAGTGGTCATAGTGGTACCCCCTGGTTTATGCCCTAATTCTATCATTAAAATAATTATTTGGCAAATGAGGGGGTATATTCGCTGAGGATTTTATTCTTAAAAGAGAGTTGGGGGTTCTTTTCGCACGCGCCCACCGAAGCTCCTTCTATGAAGAGGGCAAAGGCCATAAAGCTCTATTGCCCTTTTATGCTGGGCTGTGCCGTAGCCTTTATGGGCATTAAAGCCATATTGGGGGTATTGGATGTGGTATTCGTCCATCATGGCATCACGGTGGACCTTGGCGATGATGCTTGCCGCTCCTATACTCTGGCTCAGGCTATCGCCGCTAATAATCGCTCGAGCGTCTATTTCAAGGGGGGGCAGGTCGCGCCCGTCAACGAGGACAAAGTCGGGCCTATGAGAAAGGGCATCTACAGCCCCTTTCATGGCTAAAAGTGTTGCTTTAAGTATATTTATTTCGTCTATTTTTTCTGCTGGGATAACGGATAATGCCCAGAAAACATCAGCTCTTGAGCATAAGTAGTCAGAAAAGCGCTTTCGCTCTTCGGGTGAGAGGGCTTTAGAGTCTTTAACACCGTGAAAAACCACACCCTTAGGAAGGATGCAGGCGCAGGCAACGACAGGGCCAGCAAGTGGCCCTCTGCCTACTTCATCAACACCCGCAATCACATTATAGCCACTTTTCCATAGATCAATTTCATGTTCTATAAGAGCGTCAGTTAAAGCGGGTTTTTTATCTTCAATTAGGTCAAATATCTTAAGCTGTTGCATCGGCTGCATTCTCTACAGAGGCAGCGTCAAAATCTACAGCTTGTTCTTGGCTTGCGGCAGCACCTTCTTGGTGGTAGCGGCCTTTAACCTTAGATGCTTTACCAGATGATCCACGGAGGTAGTAAAGCTTGCTGCGGCGAACATCGCCACGGCGTACAACTTCAATACTAGCAAGTAGTGGACTGTGAAGGTAAAACACGCGTTCCATACCTTCGCCGTAGGCAATGCGGTGTACCGAAATAGTTTCTGAAATGCCTGTGCCGGTACGTGCTATGCATGTGCCAGTAAATGCCTGAAGGCGCTCTTTGCCACCCTCTTCAACGATGCGCACCTTAATGGTGATTGTATCGCCAACTGCAAAGTCAGGAATATTCGTCTTAATCTGTTTTTGTTCAAATGCCTGAATCACGCTATGTTTGCTCATGATCAATTCTCCTATAGTAACTTTTGTTTGTCTGACTTTGTGGCTAAATACTTCTGCCAGAGGTCAGGACGTACTTTTTGTGTTTTTTCTTGTGCACTCTTTAGCCTCCATTTGGCAATCTTTGCATGATCGCCAGAGATAAGGACTTCAGGCACCTTTACACCTTCAAACTCTTCGGGCCGCGTATAGTGCGGCCAGTCTAATAAGCCCTGCATCCCCTCCTCAAAGGAGTCATACAGGTTTGCCTTATCATCTCCTAGCACGCCGGGTATAAAACGGCTTGTGGCATCAATCAGCACAATGGCTGCTATACTGCCATTTGTCAGGACATAATCGCCGATAGAGATTTCTTCGTCAACATCGCTGTCAAGTACTCTCTGATCGATTCCCTCATAGTGCCCTGAGACAAGTATAAGGTGCTTCTCTTTAGCAAGTTCACGGCATTTTGCTGCCGTTAGCGGTTTTCCTTGTGGAGAGAGGTATATCGTTTTCGTCTCAGCCCGTTTTCGGGACCTTATCGCTTTCGCTACTGGCTCTGCCATCATGACCATTCCTGGTCCTCCGCCGTAGGGCCTATCATCGACCCTGCGGAACTTATCTTCAGAAAAGCTGCGAATATCTACAATATTGATATTGATAACTCCCCTTTCCCTTGCTCGCTTGATCATGCTTACATCAAGAGGGCCTGTAAAATACTCAGGGAATAGACAAAGTATATCAATATCCAAAGTAGATTACTTCGCCTTCTTGCCTGCGCGGCGCTGTCTTCTTTTTGCAGCAGCATTTACACGCTTTTCGCTTAATGACTTAATCACAGCTGGTGCAGCTTGCTTTACAAGGCTTTCGCAGCATTCGCTAAGGATAGCGCCATTGTTAATCCAGTGCTGAACGCGCTCTGTTTTTACATTCAAGCGGCTTGCTTCATCATTTGCGTAGGGGTTATACCAGCCTACTGCTTCTAGGTACTTGCCATCTCTTGGTGAGCGGCTGTCTGTAACTACTAGTCGGTACATAACACGGTTTGTAGTACCTTGACTTCTTAATCTTATTTTTAACGCCATGCATTTCCTCCGAGCATCTTCTCGAGTTGTTTCATATTAGGAACATTTTTAAAAAACTGTTTTGCCTGCGTAAACGATTTATACAGGCGATTTACATCATCTAGCGATGTGCCGCTTCCCTTAGCAATTCTGCGCCTTCTGCCCATATGGAACTCGCACTTTTCTTGCCGTTCAGCGGGGGTCATCGATAAAATAATAGCTTCTACTTTGACGAGTTCTTTATCGTCGATATTTAATTCTTTGAGTTTAGACATGCCTGGTAACATACCAAGAAGGCTTTTCATTGAGCCCATTTTCTTAAGCGTCTGCATCTGCTTGAGGTAGTCATCGAAGGTAAAGCTAGCAGTACGCAGCTTTTTTTCCATCGCTTCAGCATCTTTTTTGTCGATAAACTCTTCGGCTTTACGAACGAGGTTTATGGTGTCGCCCATGCCGAGAATGCGATCTGCCATTGAAGTGGGGTTAAATACCTGGATGTCATCAATCTTTTCGCCAATACCTTCAAATTTGATAGGCATGCCAGTAACTTCGCGAATAGATATTGCTGCGCCGCCACGAGAGGTGCCATCCAGCATCGAAAGAATAGTTCCTGTGATGGTTATTTTCTCGTGAAAGTTTGCTGCTGTTTTAATGGCATCTTGGCCAGTTGCTGCATTTACAACTAAAAGTACTTCTTCAGGGTTTACAAGCTCTTTTATCTTGTGAAGCTCGGCCATTAAAGGCTCATCAATATGCAGTCTGCCCGCTGTATCGAATATGAGAAGGTCCCAGCCAGCAGCAGGAGCATGTGCAAGGGCATTTTTTGCCACTTGAATAGGGTCTGTAATGCCCTCTTGGCTAAAGCAGGCAATCTGTGAAAAGGCTGCTAAGGTCTTTAGCTGCTCTTTTGCAGCAGGTCTCTGAAGGTCGCATGCAACCACACAGGGGTTTTTAAAGCGGCCCTTTTTCTTTAAAAAGTTGGCAAGCTTTACGCTGTGAGTAGTCTTTCCAGAGCCTTGTAGGCCTAGTAGAAGTATGCAGGCAGGCTTAGAAGAAAAGCGAAGTTCTTCCTCACTGCCTCCCATAAGGGCCACAAGTTCATCGTGGACAATCTTCACAAACTGTTGTGAGGCACTTACAGAGTCAATAATCTTAACGCCCGTAGCCTTATCTTTAACGCGCTTGATAAAGTTCTTAGCCACGCCATACTGCACGTCAGCTTCCAATAAAGCCAGGCGGACATCATTTAACCCTTCTGAGATATTATCTTCAGTGAGTTTTTTATGACCGGCGAGCTTAGAAAATACTGTTCTAAATGTGTCCGACAATGCGGCAAACATGTGTAGTTTCCTTCGTAATTGCGAGCTAGGATATCAAAAAACTGAATATGAGGGAAGTAAAAAAAGGCTAAAGGCTAAACGATGTGAGATAAAAAAACTTTTCGCTTTTCATTTGTACTTTTGTGTATAATGATCGTATGAAAATACACTACGTTACAGGTAATAAAGGAAAATTTGAAGAAGCGGCTAAAGTGCTCGATTTACTAGATTTGGCTAAAAGAGGATTTGAACTAGTCCACACCCCTATGGACCTAGAAGAAATACAAGGCTCAAGCCGCCATATAGCCGAGCACAAGATTCTTGAGGCTTATAGCCGTCTAGATGAACCCTGCTTGATTGATGATATCTCCCTCCACTGCCCTGCTCTTGGCGGTCTTCCCGGGCCTTATGTTCGCGCCTTTTTAGAGGCTATAGGCGAAGAGGGTATAGCAAAGCTTATCTCTCACTACCCTGACTCTAGCTGCCAAGTAGTCTGCCACATAGTTTTTGCCCAAAATGCCGATAAAATACACGTATTCGAAGGCGCCCTTGATGGCAATATCGTAGCTCCTCGCGGTACGCGCATGGCGCACAAGCACAGCTGGAACTCTATTGTAGAAGCCGCTGGAACCGGCAAAACCTTTGCCGAAATGACCCTTGAAGAATCCAGTCAGATTTCTGCTAGGTCTAGGGCTCTTACCAAGTTTAAGGCTTTTTTGTCGTCGTGATCGTCTGCATAGCGCGCGCTTCAATAAACCATCGGGCACGGGCACGAGTGCTTGAATACGTGGTCTGAATAAACGGTTACTCAATCGCATTTCTAGCACTCGAGACCGAGACCGAGCCCGATGCTTTGCATTCCATACGGTTAGGCAAAGCTGGCAGTTAAACCCATGTCTTGCTACTATACCTTCTTATTTTTACAAGAGACAGCATATGAGAACTCTAATTTCAGAACTCGCACAGCATAATGGCCAAGAAGTTACCCTCAAAGGGTGGCTAAATAATTTACGAGCTATTGGTAAGCTTAACTTTCTTATACTGCGTGACCGCACAGGCTTTGCTCAGGTCGTTATTGAAAATAAAGAGGAGCTCAAAAAAATCTCCTCGCTCCATCCTGGAACAGTATTAACGATAAAAGGAAAGGCCGTTACCTCTCAGCAAGCTGGCCTTGGAGTTGAAGTTCACAATCCTATAATTGAGGTTGATGTACCTATAACAGCAGCACCGCCTGTAGAGTACTATAAGCCCGAAATGCCCTATGAGCTTGATTTTATATTAGACCATAGGCCGATAGCTCTTCGTAACCGCGTCTTGCAGGCTGTCTTTAAAATTCAGGCAGAGCTTACCCACGCCTACAGGCTCTTTATGCATGACACCGTAAAAGCTGTAGAGTACTTTGCTCCAAATATCATCGGCGCATCTTCTGAGGGCGGAGCAGAATTTTTTACCGTCGACTACTTTGGCTACACAGCTACCCTTGCACAAAGCAGCCAGCTTTATAAGCAGATAATGGTGGGCGTAAATGAACGTGTATTTGCCCTCATGCCCTTTTTCCGTGCTGAAAGCTCTCACACACCTCGCCACCTTGCAGAAGGCAAACAGTTTGAATTCGAGATGGGCTTTTTTAATCACTGGCACGAAATTCTGGACATTCAAGAAAACTGCCTGAAGTTTATGGTAGAATACCTTCATAAGAACTGTAAGCAAGAAATCGAAACTCTCGGTGGCAAGATTGTAAAGGCTCCAAAAGAAGTTCCCTTCCCTCGAATTACCTTTAAAGAGGCACAGGAGCTCTATTTTAAACGCACAGGTGTTGATGAGCGCCACGAGCCTGACCTTAGCCCCGCGGCAGAAAAAGAGCTCTGCAAGTATGCAAGCGAGCAGTTTGGAACAGACT
>JAYRNE010000233.1:0-1722 GCA_041912355.1 Chlamydiales bacterium | reverse complement strand
CCCCGCACTCCAAAAGAGGCTTCGCCCGATTTTTATGCCATTTGCAACGTAAGGTTAAAAAGTCGTTGAGGCAGGAGTGTGGGCTCAATAATTTCCTTAGCGAGATATCTTTCGATAGGTTTGAAGATGGTAAGGGTAAGTCCATTATCTAGAATGAACTGCTTTAAGCGACGAGAGTATTTTATCTTCTTAAATTTCTTTCGCCCTTTGCGAAATGATGCTAGAAGTGCTGCTTGTTTTGGCTCTTTTTCGACCCGGCTTGTTGAAAGCTTGAGCCTAACTTGAACTTTCTTTTTCTTTGCTTCTGGTTGTATTACACTACAGGTAAGAGCCTTTATCGGTTTAATCGCAAGCATTGCCAGATACTCCCAAGTGATAATAGGAGTTATCCTCTACTGCATGCGAAAATTTGTCAAGCTAGAAATGAGATCTGTTTTAACTCCGCTCACCTTCAATCGCGTCTATACGCTTTTGTAAAGGCGGATGGGTGGCAAAGAGGGACGAGAGGGTGTAGCGATCGTCTAGGTAAAGGTGTGAGTAGGCCATGCCTGTTGTGGGCATGTCTCTTATGGTCTCTTTTTGGATTTTGCGGAGGGCATTTGCAAGGCCCTCGGGATTGCGTGTAAACTGTACTGATGAGGCATCAGCTAGGTATTCTCGCTGGCGGCTTACGGCAGCTTTTAGAATAGAGCCAAAAAACCAGGCAAAAGCACCCGCTATTATAAAGAGTAAAGCTGTAAGGAGTATAGGATTTCCCCCGCGATCTGACCGTCTTGCCCCGCCAGAAAACTGCAAGATCCGCAGGCCAAAGTAGAGTATAAAGTAAAAGCCCATAATCATGGCAGCAAGGCGTAGTCCAAGTGTCATATCCCCATTACTTACATGGCCAAATTCATGGGCAATTACCCCCTGTATTTCATCGCGAGAAAGTAGGTTGAGAGCGCCTTGAGTAATGGCAATCGATGCATCATCAGGCGTAAGGCCAGATGCAAAGGCATTTATTTCGTTAGCTTCAATAATGTACACTTTGGGTATTGGAAGTGAAGAGGCTATAGCGCACTCTTCTACAATATTTAAAAGCTGTGCCTCTTTTGGACTTAGGGATGGGTCTGCAAGTCGCCCACCCATAGATTCAGCCACATATTTTCCGCCAAAGGCTTTATAAATCGTATACTGTACACCTGCGGCTGTTACTGTAATTGCCAAAAAAAGAAATCCCAATAGAGGCTGGGGCGGGTTGTACTGATCTTCTGCATAGTAGCGCATGCCAAATTCAAGTATGCAGGCAGCAACGAGCGTAAGGAGTACAAACAGAAAAAAGTAGAGCCACGTCTTTTTACGGGCTCTTTCTTTTGCCTGCCAAAAGTCCATTGCCATTAGAATGATACCTTAACAGCTTTCTTGGCATCAGCATCTGCTACTTCATAAAGCTCTGCTGGGTGGTGGCCAAATGCTCCAGCAAGAAGGACAGCTGGAAATGTCTGCTGGGCAGTATTATAGTAGAGCACCTGGTCGTTATAGGCCTGTCGGGCAAAGGCAATTTTATTTTCAGTTGAGCTTAGCTCCTCTTGCAGCCTTGCCATGTTTTCTGAAGCCTTAAGCTGTGGATAGTTTTCAGCAAGAGCAAAGATATTTCCTAAAGCGCCTTTAAGAGCAGTTTCTGCCCCTACAAGGTTTTTAATGGAACCTTCAGTTGGTCCACCCTCTTTTTGAAGTGCATCT
>JAYRNE010000232.1:0-3495 GCA_041912355.1 Chlamydiales bacterium | reverse complement strand
TTAAATAGCCCAGAAAAGCCTGTGAGTGCTCCTTCTGTAGACTGCCTGGCAAGCGCTTTTACTTTTTGCGAGCCGCTATTTGAAAAGCGCCCCTCTAGTAGCTCTTCTAACTTGTCCATCCCTATTTCAACCTCTGCATGATTTCTTTAGCAAGGTCCATGTAATCTTCGCTTGCGCGGCTTACCTTTTCAAGCTTTTGCACTTCAAATATAGGCTTTCCGAATAGTGAAGCTGCGCTTACGCTTACATCACGCCTAATTTTTGTGTTAAAGCAGGCGCCGGGAAAGCTTTTTTCTATAACCTTAAGAAAGCCGCTGTTATTTTTGGCTCTTGCATTCCAAAAGGAAATAACAACGCCTAAAATTCCCATTGGGTGGCGCTCAGCGATGGTGCTCATAAACTCAGAAAGTCTTTGTAAGCCCTTGACGCTATAAAATTCACATGTTGCGCACACAATGGCATGATTTGCTGCAATGAGGGCAGATTCTGTGAGCCAGCATAGTGATGGTGGGGTGTCGATGATGATGTAGTCATAGTTTACCTCATCAAGAAGCTGCTTAAGGCGCTCGTGGGAGTAGCGATCTGCAGCAAGAGCGCCCGTCACTTCAACACGCTCAAGCCAGGTATCTGCGGGAACTAGATCAAGGTTTTTGACGGTAGTTTGCTGGATTACCTCATTTATTCCTCTTTTACCAAGAAGAACGGGTGCTAAGCTGTCTTGTGCGTCTGGATCAAGACCAAGGCCCATTGTGAGGTTAGCCTGAGCGTCAAAGTCGACAAGTAAGACCTTTTTCTTATGAAACTTGGCAAGTGCCGCACCAAGGTGCAGGCTTGTCGATGTCTTTGCAGTACCGCCTTTAAAGCTTGAAACTGCGAGGATCTGTTTTTTCATGGTGTTTTTGCCTCGTTTGCTTTTTTAGAAGAAAGGGCCGAATGTAGGCTCTTTGATTTACGCTCTCCCTGTAAGAGCTCAATAAGCTCTTCCACCTTCATTTCGCCGTGTACCTCATTGTCGCGAGTACGCACGTTTACAGTCTTGTTTTCTACCTCTTTGTCGCCAACGGTAAGGATGTAGTTGTACTGAGTAAGCTGTGCATCGCGTATTTTTTTCGATACAGATTCGCTTGTGTCATCAACATGTACGTCAAAGTCCTTTTCTGAAAAGGCTTTTGCAACCTCTTGCGCATAGGGAGCGTGCCTATCGGCAACAGAGATAATAGCAACCTGTGATGGGCTAAGCCAAAGTGGGAACTTGCCGGCGTAAAATTCAATGAGTGAGCCAAAAAAGCGCTCAACAGAACCGTAGACCACCCTGTGAAGCATAATTGGTCTTGCATGAGAGCCATCTTGAGCGGTATATTCAAGCTCAAAGCGTTCTGGAAGTGACATATCAAGTTGAATTGTGCCGCATTGCCAGCTTCTTCCTAGGGCATCGTGTACGCGAAGGTCAATTTTTGGTCCGTAGAAGGCACCATCTCCCTCTTGGATGATGTAGGGCTTCCCAAAGCTGTTTAGGGCATCACGTAGCGCATTTGTGGTAAGTGCCCAAGCTTCATCAGAACCAATGGTGTTTTTTTCTGGCCTTGTAGAAAGTGCGATTTCGTAGGTAAGGCCAAAGGTTGAGTATATTTCATCTACAAGCTTAAGAATTTTGAATATCTCATCCTGAATATCTTCGGGTTTCATGAAGATGTGGGCGTCATCCTGGTGGAAGCAGCGCACGCGGAAAAGGCCTGAAAGTGAACCTGAGGGCTCAAATCTGTGCACGTGGCCAATTTCGGCAACTCTCCAGGGCAGTTCGCGATAGCTGTGCTTTTTTGCTTTATAAAAGAGCATAGCTCCTGGGCAGTTCATCGGTTTTACCGCAAAGTCGCGCTCTTCAACGCAGCAGGTGTACATGTGCTCGCGGTAGTTTTCCCAGTGTCCTGAGCGCTCCCAAAGCTCTTTAATCATTAGGCTTGGGGTTTTAATCTCTACGTAGTTTGCTCGCTTGTGGCACTCTCTCCAGTACTCTAAAAGCCTATTCCAGATAATCATTCCTTTTGGGTGAATAAAGGGCATGCCTGGAGCCTCTTCTTTTAGCGAAAAGAGGTCGAGCTTTGGCCCGATAATCTTGTGATCGCGCTTTTTTGCTTCTTCAAGCTTTTGAAGGTAGTCCTTTAAGAGTTTGCGATCTGGAAATGAAATGGCATAGATGCGAGTAAGCATTTCGTTTTTGGAGTCTCCCCTCCAGTAGGCGCCCGAAGTTTTGAGAATTTTTAGGGCTTTAATTTTGCCAAGTCGAGGAAGGTGGGGGCCGCGGCAAAAGTCAAAAAACTCTCCCTGAGTATAGCCAGAAAGTAGATCGCCATCAGGAACGCCCTGGATAAGTTCTTGCTTGTAGCGGTTATTTTCAAAGCGGGATACAAGTTCCTTCTTCGATTCAAATACCTTTCGTTCGCTCGTATAGTTTTCTTCGCATATTGCCTGCATCTCTTTTTCAATCCGATCAAAGTCTTCATCAGAGATAGTAAGGTCAGCAAAATCGTAGTAAAAGCCGTTTTCAATTGGTGGACCAATTGTTGGCTTTGCGTTTGGGTAGAGCCGTAAAATAGCCTGTGCAAGCACGTGAGCGGATGTGTGCCAGAAAACTTCTTTTCCTTCTGGATCATCGAATGAGAAAAACTGTATAGTATCGCCATCGTTTAATGGTGTACTAAGGTCAGATGGCTTGTTGTTGATGCTCACTGAAACTGCTTGATGAGGGCCTTTAAGGTTAAATTTCTCAGCAAGGTCTTGAGCTGTTGTTCCCTGTGGAACATCAAGAGAAGATATGCCGCTTTTGGCATCTTTATACTGTAGTTGCATACGAAGTCCTAATTAAATAACGGACAGTATCGCAAATTTTTGTCATTTTTGTTAGAGTAAAGAAAAAGTTGAACAAGAAGGGGCTACTTTGCCTGGTGATGATTTATTAGAAGACATTTTAAATGATACCTCCGTGCCACCTGAGCATCCCTTTTTTTATCCTAGGGTTTGTACCTTTCTTTTGCGGGCTAATGGCAAAGTACCAAAAACTGAACTAGAGCTTATTAAGCAAATCTGCTCCGAAGAGTTTGATGATCTTACAAGGCGGCTTGAGCGTACTGGTATCCAGGAGGGCACCTCCGTTCGCAACGTTCTAAAAGGCCGTCTTATTGCCAACTTGTTAATTGGCGATGATGGTGAATTAAGGCAAAATTTGGTACCTCAATTTATAGAGGCTATGAGGGAAAAGCTCTACTCCCTTGCGCCGAATCACCACTTCGATGCCGTTCGCGATAGGCATATACTTGCTGTTTTAGAGCTTCTTCAATCGAATAAAGACATTGTTAAACGCTTACGCTCCATTACCCGCCCAACGTCAAATCGCCTTGCAGAACAGATAGTTCGTGTTACACTGCTTATTCCTGCTAACTTTCCATTTAACGATGTGCATGTGCGTGGTGCGGTTTTATCGGCACATTTAACGACACT
>JAYRNE010000231.1:0-3268 GCA_041912355.1 Chlamydiales bacterium | reverse complement strand
GGCCAAATGCCAGACACGAAAGGCTATAAGCAGCAGTATACAAAAAATAACGTGCAGAACCTTATTTGCCTTTACAGGTATGTTCTGGAGGGAATTTGGCCCATGATTATGTGAGTTATTAAACATACGGCATTGAGAATACCTGATTTAGAGCTTTAGTTTAAAATCTAATATCTAGGCTATTCTTTTGTCATATCTATCTTTGAATTGCCTGAAATTAAGAGTTACAATGCTGCTTTAGCAGGGTTTGACTTTTAACCCACTTAAGAATAGACTTTTACGCACTTTTTTCGAGTTTTTTACATGCACTTATTCTATCTTATTGCCTTATTCGCCGTATTTACTATTTCAACTATACACCCTCAAGAGACAAAGCACACCCCTTGCTGGCAAGTAGCATTTGACCCTCCACCACCCCTTGATGCAAGCCCAGAAACTAAAAGGGCCTATGATCAGTTTCTCAAGATGAACTATGAACTTGGCAAGTTTGGATCGCACGCTAGCGAATTTATTTTAAATATCAGCTTTTTACAAGACACCCTTATTGCCTATCTGCATAATGCAGAATCAAGGGATGAGTACCTTCGCGGGATGCACCTTTTTCAAGAGCACGCATCAGACAGGCTAAAAAGCGTCTCCTCATATATTACATCCATCTTTAACTTTTATACGGCAGAAGCTGAACCCCCACACCCCCAAGAAGTCACAATATCTTATAATGGCCAAAATATCAGAGGCTTTTTAAACACCTTCAAACAAAGGCGCAAGCTAACAGCTGAAGAGCGACAAGAGCTTTTTACCCAGGAATATACGCACTATCTAAAAGACGCCACCACCTTCCCCTTTACCCTTGATGAAACAACCATTGAAGAGCTTTTACCAGAGACCGTTTATAACTTCGCCCTCCTCGCAGATGGCCAAGTGCGTGCAAGCCTAGAACGTGTAGGTGATAGAGAGTATCATGTAGGCGGAGAAATGACCGTTGAAGCATTTAGGTACCCAAACCACACGATTCTCGCTAGTAGCGCCCAAGCTGTAGTTGTAACAGCTGGAGCTATGATTTTGCATCAGGTAGAAGACAAAAAGCTCTACTTTATCTCCTCTAAATCTGGCCACTTTCAGCCAAGCTACCTATCGCTTGAATTCATGAAATCGCGCCTTAAAGAACTTAACGTGCCAGAAGATACTATAGTAGCTGTTCCCGACTTAAACATGGCAACCTCTATTATCAAAACCTACAAAGGGGCCCAAGTTCCACTCCTCCTTACCCAGCAAGATGCGGCAGAGCTCTTTCAAATAGCAAAAAACCGCTTTGACAGCTACTACCACGAAATCGATAGGCCCCTTCTAGAAGCCCTTGCAAAAGGCACTATGACGAGTGTAGATGCAGATTTAGCACTTCGTCTAAAAAGCCTACGAGCAGAAGCCACCTACATGCGCTCAAGCTACAGCCTCTTTTCTAAAGAACATGAGCCTCCACAGGTTTTTGCAGAGTTTGTAAAACGCTTTGGCAAGCTAAAAGACGCACTCAAAAGCCATAAGTTTAATCCCGATAAAATACATACTGAAGCCCAAGCCGTGCTAATACTGCTATCACTTTGGGATATGAATAGTACTACATTTACTCCTTCAGACGACAAAAGCCTCGTAAACACCATCTCAAAGCTTTTTTCGGACATGCAGCACCTTCTTTCGCAAGAGAGCCTTGATAAAGAAGAGTATCACTCCCTTAAAAAACTTGCCCGTACTACCGGTGCGCTCTTTATGTACATGGCCCATTATGCTAAAGACAAGGGGAGAGGCTATGGGGTCTTTAGCGCCGCTAAGGATGGCTTTTTTCAAATTAACGACCTCATGGCACAAACTGACTATGTACGGTATGAACATGATAGATCACGCGTTGTTGTGCCTCGCAAGATTGCAAACCTCTTTGCAAAATACATCTCTCATATAGGTATCGGACCTTATCACTTCCACTTTACTCTCGATCCGAAGGAAACCTGGTGGATTATTAACAATGCAAAAGAGGCCTATTTCAGCAGCCACCTCGTACTTAACCTCTTTAGAGATATTGCTGAAGGCAACATCCAATGCCATGAGATAGATCAAGAGCTAGCTCTAAACCTTTTAGCAAAGCTAAAGCGCGATCTAGAACGCGCAAGAAATATGCTCATATACCTAGATAGCTCTCACCAAGCACCTGAAAGCTACGATAAGCTTCACACTGCTGCTACAAAGATGATAGAGGCTATCTTATCTTGTGACTATACCTATATTAAACAGCACGCCCAAGAATTTGCCGATGCATGCTACCACGAGCCCCCAAAAGGGCTAGAGAACTGGAAGTGCACAGACCAAGAAAGTTTTAATAAAACCCTTAAAAAAAGCCTTCAACCTCTTGCATTAGTTATAGATAATGCCGCCCTCTCTCGCAGTCAAGCGAAAGAAATTGCCGACGCTTGTCAGGCATTACAAGACTTTGCAACCCTTTCAAGGCAAAATGGGCTCTTTACAGGAGAAAGCCACGACCTTCCTATGGTAGTGTTTGATCGACTTGAAAAAGTCTCGGGCGATCTTTTTCATGCACTAGACGCTGCATTAGCAAGCCAAGATCAAGAGATACGTGTTACGCAAGAGATGGCCCTTGCAGCAAATTTTATTTATGCAAGAGCTATACAACCATAAACAACTAAGCTACAATGCCTTTATACAATCTTAATATTCAGATATTAAACTTCTTCCATAATAAAAACCAAACAAAGGTATAATAATGAAAAATCTAATTATTTTAGCTGCAATAAGCCTTCTTGCCACAAGCTGTGCAACTATTGCTGGAAACAACACTCGCGATGTGCGCGTTGACTCTAACCCCCAAGGCGCTGCCATTTATCTTGATAATCAGCGCTGCGGCGTTACCCCCGCTGTTATTACGCTACCAAGCTACATCTATGGCGGAAAGACTGTTACAGTGAAAAAAGAGGGCTTTCATGAACAGAGCATGAGGGTGAATACACAATTTCAGCCGGTGGCTCTTTTAGACATCCTTTGCTGGCCTACTTTTATCATTGATGCCGCAACGGGCGATCTCGTAAAAATTAACCCAGCCAACTTAAACCTTGTGGCTGACTTACAAAAGGCTGAAGAGAAATAACAAAAGGCCAAAAGGACTACCTTTGTTAGTCCTTTTGGCCCTCGAGTTTGGACATTTGCCGAAGGCTCTGAGGTTGTGAAAAAATGCCCTAAGAGCTGCGCTCTCTGGAGTGCGGGG
>JAYRNE010000230.1:0-3565 GCA_041912355.1 Chlamydiales bacterium | reverse complement strand
GATGAGTCGAATAGACCTTAATACAGGTACAATTGATGGGCAAACAGATCCCTTTGAAAGTGGCGTTTCAATAATTCTACCTGACCAGGCCCCTCTTGCCCGTTTTAGCGTGACCCAAGATGGAGCCTTTGCATTTTTTGATGCAAGCCAGTCGCTTTCTCCAACTGGAACTATTGCATCTTATATTTGGGACTTTGGTGATTCGACAACGGCAACTTCTTCTCAGCCTCGTATTAACCACCTGTATCATCATGCAGGTACCTATACAGTAACTTTGACGGTAGTTAATTCTAGCGGAACATCAACGACGAGAGTCTATAACTATCAGTCTTCACTTGTAGAAAATTTTGACGAAACTATGGGCTCAAGCCTTTTTCGTAATGGTGGTCCAAGTGCTCAAGTGACAGACCTTGTGACAATTCAACGCCCAAAAATCTGCTGCATACTGCCGAATTCAGGTGTTAAGGGCACTGTAGTAACGATCAAGGGCAAAGGACTTGCTCAGACTAGTCAGGTTATGTTTGGCGACGAAAAAGCTACCATATTGAGTATCAGTAGCGATCAAGTTACTGTTTCAGCACCAAAGGGCAAAAAGGGCAAAAAGGCCTATTTGACTGTGACAACACCTGCGGGCACTTCGAAGAAGTCTCGCTGTTCACGTTTTGTTTATGAATAGTAAGTAAAAGGGACCTAAAGGGCAATTATATGTAGTCCTTTAGGTCCTTTTCTTCTTTTCGGCAAAGCTTCAACTTCCATTATTTTAAGAAATTTGATATAGTTTATGGCTTATGAATACTATTGCCGAAGAAACAGCAAAAAGGCGCACATTTGCCATTATTAGCCACCCCGATGCGGGTAAGACCACCCTTACAGAGAAATTGCTTCTTTATTCAGGGATGATTCATACTGCAGGTATGGTTAGGGCCCGAAAAGGCAGAAAATCAGCAGCCTCGGACTGGATGGCTATGGAGCAGGAAAGGGGAATTTCTATCACTGCTTCTGCTATGCAGTTTACTTATAAAGATGCTGTCATAAATGTTTTAGACACTCCTGGCCACGAAGACTTTTCTGAAGATACCTACCGCACACTTACAGCTGCAGACTGCGCCATCATGGTAATCGACGCCGCAAAGGGCGTTGAAAAGCAGACGCGAAAACTTTTTGAAGTATGTAAGCTGCGTAAAATTCCCGTACTTACCTTTATCAACAAAATGGATATGCCTGGGCGTGAACCACTTGATCTTATGCATGAAGTTGAAACGGTGCTCGGCATACAGTCTTTTGCTATGAACTGGCCTATAGGGCAGGCAAAAGGCTTTACAGGCGTCTATGATCGTGTAAACAAGGAGTGCCTCTTTTTTGCTAAAACATCTACCGGTGGCTCTCAAAAGGCTGAAATTACACGCTACCCAGTAGATAGCCAAGAGGTAGAAAGTGCTATCGGAAAAGAGGCTGTAGATAAGCTTAAAGAAGACTTAGAGCTTTTAGAGCTTGCTGGAAATAGCTTTAGTCACGATGAGTTTTTGAAGGGCAATGTAACGCCCGTCTTTTTTGCTTCAGCCCTTACAAACTTTGGTATAGAGCCCTTTTTTGATGCCTTTATTCACCTGGCACCATCGCCCCAGCCTCGTATGGTAGACGGGCTTGATGGTAAAGAGCTGCTTATTGACCCTATTAACACACCCTTTAGTGGATATGTCTTTAAGCTGCAGGCAAACATGGATAGGCGCCATCGCGACAGTATGGCCTTTTTACGTATATGCTCAGGCCGTTTTGAGCGCGATTTAGTGGTGAAACACCACCGTCTAGGACGGGAAATTCGTCTCTCACGTCCCCACGGCATGGTTGCAGGGGAGAGGACTACTCTTGACTATGCCTACCCAGGCGATGTTATAGGAGTTATTAACCCAGGCCTTTTTGCCATTGGTGACACGCTTTCATTATCAGGAACCTTTACGTTTAAGCCCCTGCCACAGTTTCAGCCCGAAATCTTTATGCAGGTAAGCCCTCAAGATGTAGGAAAACGAAAGTCCTTTGATAAAGGCATCATGCAGCTAACAAGTGAAGGAGCTATTCAGCTTCTTCGGCCCTATAATGACGTTGGCTACTCTATTTTTGGCGCTGTTGGCCAGCTCCAGTTTGAGGTTATGCAGTATCGTCTTCGCGATGAGTATGGCGTAGAAACAACGCTCTCACCACTACCTTACTGCACAAGCGCCTGGCTTCTTGGCGATTTTGCCTCCTTCAAAAAACCTACGAACGCAATCTTTGTACAAGATAGAGAGGGGCGCCCTGTAGTGCTCTTTTCTAGTGCTTGGGAAAAAGACTACGCACAAAAACAAAATCCAGATCATCAACTAGTAGACATTCTCTAGAAAATACAGGATGAGCAGGATCGCAAGCGGCAGGATATGCAGGATGGGTTTTTAACGATAAGAACGATATAATGATATAAACGATAAAAAAAGAACCAAAAGCTCATCTGTTACTCGGCGATTCCTGCTGGATTACAAAAATAATAGGATAACCAGTCCTGTTATTCTTCTCTTATTCATCCTGTTGTTTTTTATGTTCAGCGGAAGCTGCTCTCGGTTAATTTATTTTTTCTATAATTTTATCGTTCTTATCGTTATATCGTTCTTATCGTTGAAAACCCATCCTGCATATCTTGTTTTTTTTCACCATTGCAAAAGTCTGTTGTCACATTTTTGGCTTTCATGTACAAGCACACTAAAAGCCTCAAACTGGAAAATTTATGATAAAAGCCTACACTAACCTTACAAAACCAGGGATAATTTTTGGTAATGTTGTAACCGCTACTAGTGGCTTTGCATTGGCCTCTAAAGGGCATTTTGATGTACTGCTTTATTTGGTAATGCTTTTGGGGGTTTCCTTTGTTGTAGCATCAGCATGTGTCTGGAATAACTACATAGATAGAGTCATGGATGAAAAGATGGTGCGAACAAAATCAAGAGTTTTAGTTCGTAAGGCAATTTCAGTAGAGCATGCTCTTTCTTTTGCCATGTGTTTAAGCTTTTTAGGTGTTGTAGTTTTGTCGCTTTTTACTAACCTGCTTACAGTATGCCTTGCAGCCTGTGGCTTTTTTATCTATGTAGTTGTATATAGCCTTATGAAGTATGAGACAAGCTTTGCAACGGTAGTTGGCTCTGTAGCAGGAGCTATCCCACCAGTTATTGGCTACACAGCAGTAAGTGGTCATATAGACTTTGCAGCTTGCCTTCTATTTTTGATAGTTGCCTTGTGGCAGATGCCCCATTTTTATGCGATTGCTATGTATCGCTATGATGACTATAACGCAGCTTCTATTCCTGTTTTGCCTGTAGCTAAAGGGATGATTTCAACAAAGATTCAATCTTTCTTCTATATCATAGCTTTTCTCGCTGCTGCAATAAGCCTAGCTCTTTACGGCTACACAGGCTACGCCTACTTAGCAGTTATGAGCGTACTTGGTGCCTCCTGGCTCTACCTAGCCCTCGATGGCTTCATCACCGAAAATGACACCTCCTGGGCTCGCAAGATGTTTGTATTCTCTTTAGTTGTTATC
>JAYRNE010000229.1:0-4795 GCA_041912355.1 Chlamydiales bacterium | reverse complement strand
ATACTCGCTGTAGCGGGTTGTAGGGCGTCGGGGACAACACGGCTTTATAACGGGGCTATAGCTCGAAAAAAGGAAAGCGACCGCATTAGCTGTATGAAACGTGAGCTTACAAAAATGGGAGCATGCGTTACTGAATATCCCGATGGGCTTAAGGTGCAGCAGTCAGAAATACATGGGGCATTACTTGATGCTCATAAAGACCACCGCATAGCCATGGCGCTTACAGTTGCAGCACTTACTGCACAAGGAAAAAGCGAGCTAAAAGGCGGTGAGTGTGTGCAAAAAACGTATAAGAATTTCTTTTGTGAAATTCAGAGGTTGTCAGGAGTGACAGTATGTTAAAACTTATTCTTGCAGGCTTTAAAGGCGTGGGCAAAACCACGACAGGTCGCGTTCTTGCTCAAAAGCTAGATCTTCCCTTTTTTGATACTGACGAGCTACTAGTAGACCGCTACAAAAAGCCCGTGAGCGAGCTTTACCAGGAGCATCTAGAAGATCGCTTTCGCGAAATGGAAGCAAAAGTTCTTGAAGAGCTAAAAAAGCAAAAGAAGGTGATAATCGCTTTAGGCGGTGGCACCCTCTTAAGTAAAAAAGCTCAGGAGCTTGCCCCTAATATGGGCAGCCTTGTCTACCTCTACTCTTCCCCTGATACTCTTATGCAGCGACTCACCCCAGCTGCCTTCCTTGACCCAAAAGATCCCCAAGCCTCCTTTAAAAAAGTTTTCGAAAAACGACACCCCCTCTTCTGCAAAATCTGCAAATACCGTATCGATGTTGACAGCCTCACGCCTGATGAGATAGCAAATACTATCTTAGACTTTTATGGCTAGACTGCTATAAGTAACACCATGGACAGCTGTTCTTATTCTTCTTTTTTCTAGATTAAGATTCACTTTGCTTCTTTTCCCCCTCTTGAAAAGCTTTGGAATACTTGCTATCATGTTGCCTTAAATTATTTAAGGGTATGAGCTATGACAAGCTGCCATGTTGAAGAAAGAAAAAAGACAAAAAATCGTGAGCTTTTAAGCCAGCTGCAGGGACTTATCACCTATTTGAATCAGATGGTGATTGGCCAGGAAGAACTTGTGAACAGGCTAATTGTGGCGATACTAGCCGATGGTCACCTTCTTGTAGAAGGTCCTCCGGGGCTTGCCAAAACGCGTGCTATTAAAGTGCTAAGTAATGGCATCGAAAGCAGCTTCCACAGGGTGCAGTTTACTCCAGACCTCCTTCCAGCAGATCTAACAGGCACAGAAATTTATAGAATGGAAACAGGCCTCTTTGAGTTTCAGAAAGGGCCCCTCTTTCATAACCTTATCTTAGCTGATGAGATAAACCGCGCTCCTGCCAAAGTTCAGTCAGCCTTATTAGAAGCCATGGCAGAACGTCAAATCACAGTCGGCAAGGAGAGCTATCACTTGCCTAAGCTCTTTTTGGTGATGGCTACACAAAACCCCATCGAACAAGAGGGCACATACCCACTTCCAGAAGCACAGCTAGACCGCTTCCTCCTAAAAGTGCTTGTAAGCTATCCCGACCCTGAAAAGGAACTTGCAATACTTGATCTTGTCTTAAAAGAGGCTCGTGCAAAACAGGAAGATGCACCGCTCCTTGGCCGCAAGCTTACTCAGGAAGATATTTTTGCTGCACGTGAAGCTGTGTTAGATGTTTTTATCAGCGCGAATATACAGAAATATATTGTTGAGCTCGTACTTGCTACGCGTTCTCTAGGTAAATATGGACTAGACATTGGCGACTGGATTCAGTATGGAGCAAGTCCGCGCGCTGGCATAAGTCTTGCCCGAGCGGCAAAGGCTCTTGCCTTTTTACAGGGATCTGATTTTGTGGGGCCAGAGCACGTTCAAGCCCTTGCCAAAGATGTCTTTCGCCATAGAATTATCCTTTCCTATAAGGCAGAAGCCGAAGGTGTGACACCTGATCTTTGTATCGATGAACTTCTAGCAAGAGTGCCTGTGCCCTAATGAGAAGTGGATCTAGCGTGGTATCCGTAACTTTAGAAGAGCTTTTGCTTCTTTCAAGAAATGCTCGAGAGATTTCTTTTGGCAATTTTATTTCAAGTTGCAGACGTTCGGGCCAGCACCATTCCCGCCTCTTTGGTCGCGGCATGGAGTTTGCTGAAAGTAGGCGATATCATGCAGGTGATGAAAGTCGAAACATAGACTGGAGGGTGACAGCAAGAACCGGCAAAGCCCATACAAAGCTTTTTGCTGCAGAAAAAGAGCGCCAGGTTCATCTTCTTGTCGACATGCGTTCTTCTATGTTTTTTGCCACTCGCGGCGTGTTTAAAGCAGTACAAGCTGCCTTAATGGCTGGAACCATTGCCTGGAATAGCGTGTTGACAGGCAATAGGCTTGGCGGCGTTATCTTTGATGATGCTGACTATTTTGAATTTAGGCCAGCATTAGGAAAGCGCGGAGTGCTCCCATTTCTTCAGAAGCTTGCTGATATGTTCACAACAAAAAAGGAAAATAAATCAGCCCATGCTCCTATGGATGCAGCAATTGACCATTTAAAGAGGGTTGTTGAGAGCGGCAGCTTGGTAGTTGTGTTAAGTGATTTTCGCCACTTTTCTGACTCTTCGAAAAATAAGTTAATGGAGCTTGCAAGGCATTCAGACCTTCGCCTTGCCTTTTTCTACGATCCCATAGAAGTATCGCTCCCCAAAAATGGCCTCTATCCTGTTACTGATGGTGATCAGAGCGTGCAGGTAAGTACGTATGAAAAGGCTAGCTTAGAAAAATATCGCCACCATTTTGTGGAAAGAAAAAGCCGTGTTACATCCATGGGCGACTATATAGAATGCAAAACAGATGATGACTATTTAACCCTATTACGATCATGATGCCAGAGCTTCCATTACGAGACATACATCTTCCTGATCCAATCAACTGGTGGCCTCTTGCCTGGGGGTGGTGGGTGCTTTTTGCCATAATTTTGCTTATAGGTGTAGCTCTTATCAGAAGCTGTGTTCGTCCCACCCTTCGAAAAGAGGCGCTTAAGTCATTACACGCTATTGAAAAAGCCTTTGAGGAATCTGAAAATGGCGCCCAGTGTGTAGCTGACTTGTCGGCGCTTTTTCGCCGTGTTGTCCTTAGCCAAAAAAAGCGTGCAAGTTTAACGGGCGATGCGTGGCTTCAGCTCCTTGACAGCCAGCTTAAGAGCCCGGAATTTAGCTGCGGGGTAGGTAAACTACTTGTAAGTGGCCCCTATCAGCCCTACGTCCATCCGGAAGATGTTGAAAAGCTACTTGCACTTTCTAGAAAGTGGATGGAGCGTTTATGATTGAATTTGCTTGGCCCTACCTCTTTTTGCTTCTGCCAGTGCCGTGGCTTATCTTTCGCCTCGTGCCACCAAGTACAACTAGTGTGGCATTAAAAATACCTGATTTAGAGGACTTTGCCCATTTTCAAAAGAGTGCGAGATTTGCCCAGCCAAAACTTAGGCTCTTTTTGGCCTTTTTTATATGGGCAGCTTTAGTCACAGCGGCAGCTCGTCCTCAGTATATTGGAAAGGCAGTTGAACTTCCACAAAGTGGGCGAGATTTAATGCTCGCAGTTGACCTTTCGGGCAGTATGCGCATCGAAGATTTTGAAATTAAAAACCAGCAGGTTGACCGCCTTACAGCTCTTAAACTCATCGCATGCGACTTTATTGACCGCCGAAAGGGCGACCGCATCGGCCTGATTCTTTTTGGCACAAAGGCTTACCTTCAGACTCCTTTAACCTTTGATCTAGCAACTGTAAAGCAGCTTCTTGTTGAAGCTTCTGTAGGCTTAGCAGGTGGCGAAACAGCGATTGGTGATGCTATAGGATTGGCTGTTAAGCACCTGAGGGAAAGTCCAAATGAGAGTAGGGTGCTGATACTACTGACGGATGGACGAAATAACACCGGCAATCTTACGCCAGAAAAGGCAGTAGAGCTTGCCTCACATATCCAGCTGAAGATTCACACTGTCGCGATAGGCGCTGATGAAATGACAGTGCGTACACTTTTTGGTGTGCGAACGGTTAATCCCTCTTCAGAACTAGATGAAAAGACCCTTAAAATGGTTGCCGAGAAGACGGGTGGCAAATATTTTCGCGCCTATGACACCCAAGAGCTTGCCCAAATTTACCAGGAGATTGACCGCCTAGAAACAAAAGAGCGCGCTAACCAGTTCTACCGTCCTCAAGAGGAGATCTACTGGTGGCCACTACTTGTTGCTATTGGGGGAATTGCTTCTCTCATGCTATTCAGGAGGCGTGCTTCATGAGCGATTTTCATTTTTTACGTCCTTCATATCTTTATTTGTTTATTCCCTTTGCGGTGCTGGCCCTCTTTTTTCTTAGAAGAAAAAATCGCGAGAGTATCTGGAGCGAGGTGTGCTCAAAAGACCTTCTGCCTTATGTAGTAGTAGGAAGTGCAAAAAAGAACTTTATCTCATATTTTGGTTTTTTGGCTTCCTCTTTGCTCATTTTTGCCCTTGCAGGACCTTGCTGGGATAAAACGGAGCTGCCACTTATAAAAAAGCAATCGGGCTTAGTTATAGCACTTGACTTATCACCAGCTATGAATGCAGCTGATGTCAAGCCCACACGTTTGCAGGCTGCAATTTATAAGATTACTGACCTTTTACAGGCGCGTACAGAGGGGCAAACGGCGCTTGTAGTTTTTTCTGGCGATGCTTTTGTTGTTACTCCGCTAACAGATGATGCGGCTACAATAAAATCGCTCCTTCCTGTGCTTCAAACAAATCTTATGCCTACAGGTGGACATAGGGCTGACCTTGCTGTT
>JAYRNE010000228.1:0-6077 GCA_041912355.1 Chlamydiales bacterium | reverse complement strand
GAGCATGTTTTGGGTATTGAAGGGATTTTATTGATTGATAAGCCGGCGAATATAACCTCTTTTGGGGTTGTGGCTGCAGCAAGAAGGCGCCTTGGGGTAAAGAAGATTGGCCATGGCGGGACGCTTGACCCATTTGCCACAGGGCTTTTGGTGCTGCTTGTTGGACGCAAGTATACCCGGCGCGCTGATGAGTTCTTAAAAGGGGATAAGCACTACGCAGCCTGCCTTAAGCTTGGACAAGCTACAGATTCTTATGATACTGAAGGCAAGGTAGTAGCAGAATCGGATAAGGTGCCAACGCTTGAAGAGATTCATGCAACAATAGCCGCTTTTCAGGGCACTCTCCAGCAGGTGCCGCCCATGTTTTCTGCTAAAAAGATAGGTGGCGTACGCCTTTATGAGCTTGCCCGTAAGGGTGAAGAGGTGGAGCGTAAAGCCGTTACCGTACAGGTAGAAATCACTTTTATCCGCTATGAATACCCTGAGCTAGAAATAGAAGTCCGCTGTTCAAAAGGAACTTATATACGGTCTCTTGCAGAAGATATTGGACGAACCCTCGGCTGCTATGCCCACCTTATCGCTCTTCGTCGCCTCGGGTCCGGAATATTTTCTTTACAAAATTCAATTGAATTTTCTGCCTTGAAAGATACACAAACACCCATTACACTACTGCCCTAGTAGTGAGTTTAACTGATCGAGAACTCATGTTTTGCATGCTGTGTGCTTGTGTCATCCATCGGGCACGGGCTCGGGCACGAGTGCAGAAGGGTATTTCTGGCAAGGTCAAACACCAAGGCGTTAGGCACTCGTGCCCGTGCCCGAATGCGTTGCCACTAAGGCGGTATGCAAAACATAAGTTGACGGTCTTAAGGTTTATTACATAGCAATAATTCAAAAAGGAAGTTTATGGCTGCCTCACCAATTAAAATATGCCCATCATTTTTGTCCAGTGACTTTGCTCATATTGCTGAAGAGGCAAAAAGGGTGGAAGATGCAGGGGCTGACTGGCTCCACATTGATGTTATGGACGGGCAGTTTGTTCCAAACCTTACTATAGGGCCACAAGTTGTTGCGGCAATAAACCGCTCTACAAATATGTTTTTAGACGTCCATCTTATGATGTATAACCCCTATGACTATATCGAGCGCTTTGTAGAAGCCGGTGCCGACAGCATTACCTTCCACTTTGAAGCAACTGAAGACGTTGAGGAGACGCTTGAGTATATACGTCGCTGTAACGTGCGAGCGGGCCTCTCTTTTCGTCCAGAGACCTCTATGGACATGATTCCTAAGTTTTTATCAAAAGTTGACATGGTACTTATGATGACTGTAGAGCCTGGTTTTGGCGGCCAGAGCTTTATGCCTGAAGTTGTAGAAAAAATACGCTTCACAAGGCATATGGTGAACGTTTTGGGCATCCGTGAAGGGGGTATTGTCGATGATACGAAAAAGCTCCCTCTCTTTGACATACAGGTAGATGGCGGCATTACGGATGAAACGGCTGCTATATGCGCTGAAGCCGGCGCCAACCTCTTTGTTTCAGGGACAACGCTCTTCAAGGCCCCTGATATGAAGCAGGCTATAAGCAGCATGCGAAAAAGTGCAAGCGAACACTTTGTAGAAAAAGTGGTTTTTTAGTATACTAATAGCGTTAAATTTTTTGGTGAAATTTTATGGCGACAGCAAGTCAATTAACTCCTGGAATGACCGTTTCGATAAGTGGAAAACTCTACCGCGTTGACTCCTCTGTTAAGGTGACCGTTCCTAAGGGAAGTCCCTTTATTAAGACTAAGCTTCGCGACTTAGAAACCTCTCATGTTAGTGAGAAAAATTTTAAGCCAAACCAAGAGGTTGAAGAAGTTCTTCTTCAAGAGAGACGCCTAGAGTTTCTCTATCCAGAAGGTAAGCAATTTCTCTTTTTGGATGTTGGCAATCTTGAGCAAGTGCTTGTACCTTCAGCCATTATTGGTAACAAGGTAAACTACCTTAAGGAGGGTATTGAGATTAAGGCTGAGATGTTTAAGACATCCATATTCTCAATAGCACTGCCACAGTTCTTAGAGCTTATGGTAGTTGGCGTTGATACGCAAGAGGGCTCACGAGGTTCTCAAGCTGCAAGGCTTGCTGAGCTAGAAACAGGGGCAAAAATAGAAGTTCCGCCATTTATTGAAGTTGGCGATATCATTAAAGTAGATACAGAGTCAGAAGAATATATTCAGCGAGTATAGGGATACAATGGAAGTTAAGCAAATCAACCAGCTCATGTTAGCAATGGGTAGAACCGGAATAAAAAGGCTTGTTCTCAAGAGAGAGGGCGTCGAACTTGAACTTGAGCGTGAAAATTTAGCCCCTATTCGCCCCTATGAAGGCGAAATTGCCGGCATCGAAGAGAACCCCATGCGCGGTGAAATTGAGCGCCATCGACAAACTCATGCAGCTATTCCTGCTGAAGAGCGAGCGACCGCTAAAGAGGAAGAAAAAGAAGATACTATTAGCGTTTATGTGCCTTCACCAATGGTTGGCACCTGCTATTTAGCGCCATCACCACAAGATCCATCGTTTGTAAAAGAGGGTGATCGTGTTGAGAAGAACACTGTTGTCTGCATTATAGAAGCGATGAAGGTTATGAACGAAGTAAAAGCTGGCGTATCTGGTGTTGTAAGCGCAGTATTAGTTGAAAATGGCCATCCTGTAGAGTTTGGAAGTAAACTATTCCGGATCACGCCTTCATAGATCTTGGTCGCATAAATGATCACCACTCGGTCACTGAGTTCACTGAGAAGGGTGAGATAGCTGAGAGGAAAACAGGATACATGAGATAGCTCTCAACGATTAGAACGATATAACGATAAGAACGATGAAAAATCAAAGATAATGATTATCTCTAAATTTTTATCGTTCTAATCGTTATATCGTTCTAATCGTTGAGGGCTTGGATATCCTGTGTTTCTCATGGTTTTCGAGCTATCTCAGTGGGCTCGAGTGACTGTGGTGAATTAAGCAGCAACGAATTAAAATAGAGTAAAGTAAGGTTATGCAAAAAGTACTAATAGCAAATCGCGGCGAAATAGCCGTCCGTATTATCAGAGCATGCCATGACATGGGCTTGCAGACTGTTGCGGTCTATTCACAAGCTGACACTGAGGCATTGCACGTTTTGCATGCCAACGAAGCTATATGTATTGGCGAAGCGCCATCAGCAAAGTCCTACCTCAAAATTCCGCACATCCTTTCAGCTTGTGAAATCACCGGCGCTGATGCTGTTCACCCTGGCTATGGGTTTTTATCTGAAAATGCCAAATTTGCTGCCATCTGCGAAAGCTGCGGCCTAAACTTTATTGGGCCATCACCAACAGCTATCTCCCTTTTAGGCGATAAGTCAAAGGCTAAAGAAATTGCAAAGAAAGCAGGCTGCCCTGTTATTCCTGGTTCAGACGGCGTTGTTTCAAACCTTGCAGATGCATTAGAAGTTGCAAAAGAGATTGGTTATCCTATCTTTATTAAAGCTGTAGCTGGCGGCGGCGGCAAGGGTATTCGCATCGCCCATTCTGAAGATGAGTTTGCAAAGCTCTTCGTTGCAGCCCGTACAGAAGCTGAAGCAAGCTTTAGCAACCCCGACGTCTACCTAGAAAAGATGATCATGACCCCGCGCCATATAGAAATACAGATTATGGGCGATAAGCATGGCAACTACGTTCACCTAGGTGAGCGCGACTGCACCATCCAAAGAAGGCGTCAAAAGCTTATCGAGGAGGCTCCAAGTCCAGTTCTTAGCCCAAAACTTCGTCAGAAGATGGGCCAAGCTGCTATTAACATCGCAAAAGAGGCGGGCTATCACTCTGTAGGTACCGTTGAGTTCTTGCTAGATCGCGACCATAACTTCTACTTTATGGAAGTAAACACCCGCGTTCAGGTGGAGCATACAGTAACAGAGATGCTGACAGGCGTTGATATTGTCTCTATGCAGATTCGCATTGCGCGCGGAGAAAAGCTGCCCTTTGATCAAAAAGACATAACCTTTAATGGCCATGCCATCCAGCTTCGTATAAATGCAGAAGATCCAAGCCGCAATTTTGCCCCATCACCGGGTCGCCTTGAGTACTATGTACCTCCAGGTGGGCCACATGTGCGGGTTGATAGCGCCTGCTATTCAGGCTATACAATTCCGCCAAACTATGACTCTATGATTGCCAAGCTCATAGTAACAGGTGATGATAGAACAAGTGCGCTTGCTAGAGCCAAGCGAGCTCTTCACGAGTTTCACATCGGCGGCGTAAAGACTACAATTCCATTCCACATCGACATGCTAGGCCACGGAGCTTTTGTCTCGGCTAATTTTGATTTAGGCTATGTTGATGGGCTGATTGCATCTGGCTACCAGTTTGGTAGTGCAGATCATGATCCAAAAGGGCAATAAAAGGACAAAAAAGAATAAGAATAAGAGTCCTTAACGGTTCTTATTCTTGAGAGCCTTTTGCAAAACTCGGCGCGGGCGCTTTTGTCGGCCTTATTCATCTTGTAAGAGAAAATATTCGGTCAGAAAAAAATTAGCTTTGCCCTGCTTTAAGCTTCGGGCTGCCATTCAAGAAAAACGAGAGAAACAGGATCTTAAGCGGCAGGATAGGCAGGATGGCGCCGTTCTCAACGATAATAACGATATAACGATAAGAACGATAAAATAAACAGATTATCTATTTTTTATCGTTATTATCGTTATATCGTTATTATCGTTGAAAATATCCCGCCTATCCTGCCGCCACAGGCGATCATACATATCCTGTTTCTTTTGCATGATAACCCACGCCTCAAAGTAGGGCGAAGCCAGCAGTATGAGTTCATCTTGAACGAAAAGGTGAACAAGACCAGCAAAATCGTCCGCGCCGAGTTTTGCAAATTGCTCTCGATCTTATTCTTATTCTTATTCTTATTCTTATTCTTGTACTTTTTTCTTATACCTCTACTGCAGCTTGCATATTTTTGGGTTGGTGGTTGTTGTACCAAACAGCCGCGACCCTCCCCACAACATGGCCTAGGCCCATACATATAGTCTTAATGCGGCTGAGAAATGGTGGAAATTGGCTAAGAATTGCAATCGCAGGCTTTATGACTGGAGCGCTAAGCCAGGTGACTACTCGTGTTATGCCAGGCGTAAGTTTTACCGCAAAGCTAAAGGGCATGCGGGAAATAAAGCTCAGTACCTCAAGTGCTGCTGATGCAATGTAGCTTGCAAGGGCAGGAGTTAAGGTTTTATAGGCATCAGGCACAAGCTTTGTAAAGCGCTTAGCTTTTAAATACTCTATCGCATCAGCTGAAGCTCTCGTTTCTTTATAGAGCGTGCCAAAGGGTAGAAAGTTTAAGTAGCTATAGAGCAGAGGGAACCTAAATCGGGTAAAGTCTTTTGCATGGCCTGCCTCATGAAGCGCAATCGTGGGATCGTCAGAGAAAAGGTGTATAGAATCTGAAAGGGGATTGTACATATCACTGCCAATCAAGCGAGTTGGCATTAGAGCTCCTAGTGCAATAATTGGCGCTAACGCGATTCGTGATATCAAGGTAATTCTTGGATTTGTAAAGGAACGCTTCATTACATCGAGCGGATCATACTTATTTATATACACCTTTACGTGATGCAGGTGATTGTCGCGCATGTAGCTTTCTAAAATTTTTTCCGTTTCAGGGGAAACATAGTTAGTGTGGTATCGGCTATTCCAGAGAAGAATTTTGGCAGGAATTGCGAGTATATTGGCAATTGCATCGAGTACGCGATAGGACTTTCCTCGCACAAACCACTCGTTTTCAGGGGTGTGTAAAACTCTATTTTCTACAGGAATAATCGGGTAGCTCTGTTCTAGCGCGTTTGCATTAATTCCTTCTATCTCAGCCATAGTATAGGCTGGTGTTGCATAGCATTCAGGATAAATTAAACTTTTTAATACTGTCATTATGGAGGCCTCACATTATTAATTTTGCTAACAACTATACCATTTTAAGAGATATTGTTATAGAAGGGGATTATACATAGACCGAGACCACCAGACGCCATGGTGTCAAATTGACAACAGCGGATGCTTTGCATG
>JAYRNE010000227.1:0-2804 GCA_041912355.1 Chlamydiales bacterium | reverse complement strand
TTGGCTAAAAGGTCTTCAAGTTCTTCATAAGTCGGCTTCATGCTGCCGAAGATACAGAATTAGTGAATTTATCGCGAGCTAAAAAGTTTAATTTCTTACGCTTTGGTGTACATGTTCGCGGGCTACCCCGTGAACATGTACCTTCTGGCGATGGCTCTTTGTGTAAAGGTAGTGCTTCTAGCTGCTCCTTTTCCCATAAATTTCTCAATTCCTGAATGTAAAATCGTTAAAGATATTCCCGAAAAAAATTTAGATTTTGCTCCTCTTATGCCTGGAGACTTAAGGACTTACATCTATAACGACGAGGAGACTTACTATAAGGACTACCAAAGATCCTACTTTGCTGTGACAACGAAAAAAGCAGGGTGGGACTGTATGCGCCACTACGAGATTTTGGCAAATGGCTGCATACCCTATTTTGTTGATCTTGATAAATGCCGTCCAGAAACTATGCACTTCTTACCCCGAGAACTTATTTTTGAGGCTATGAATCTGGAGGGAGTTTCTTACTTAGAAATAGACCACGAAAAATTCGATCGTGAAAAGTACTTTGAAATACTCAATAAGCTTCTTGACTACACACGCCAAAAGCTGACCACAAAAGCCATGGCAAGTTATATTCTGGAGACGATTAACTATAACGGAGAGGGTAATATCCTGTTTTTATCTCCCTCTCTTGCACCTGATTACATGCGCTGTCTAACCTTAATCGGATTAAAAGAGCTTTTTGGAGATAAGGTGGTGGATGTACCAAAAATTGGCCATATCTATGATACCTATCCACTAGACCCCAGCGCGCTTTATGGCAAAGGGATGAGTTACACCAAAATCATTCCTGATTCTGATATCAATCGCGATAATATTGAAGAGAGAATCGCGAACAAGGAATTTGACCTTATTGTCTATGGCTCAATCCATCGCGGAATGCCCTGTCTTGAGCTTGTGCAGCGGCTTTATGAACCAGGAAATGTGGTGTACATATGTGGGGAAGACATGCACCATTGCTATACAAAATTTCCTAACTTCTTCTTGCGGGAGTTTGACGCTATTCGGTAAGGAAGATGATCCTTAGGTAGAATTACTGATTATCAATCCAGAGTGAAGATTTATGCTGCGGTAGGCTGCCCACCATGAGTAGGTTTAATTGAAGATTACGAAGTGCTTCATTTTGGACATTAAAAATAGATCTTGGATGTAGTCGTGGCCCTCAAAACGCAATAAATCGAAGCATGTGACAATTCCTTAAGCGATGCGGAGTAACTTAAACCCAAGCCAGTCGCAGGCTACAAAGTGATACTGCACGCCGTGGAGGGTGCCAAAAAGCTTTTCGCCGGGTCTTACGTTGTGTAAATGGCCGAAGGTGCAGTGTGAGACGCCTGCTTTTTCTAGCATCGTAGATACGGTTGAGGGCTTTAAATCTGCACTTATAGGAGGGTAGTGCACCATGGCAATTTTTAGGCGGGCGTTTTTATCCATGGCATTTAACGCTGCTTCTAGGCGCATAACTTCGCGTCTAAAGACGTGCTCCATATCTTCTTGGGGCTTATCTGAAGTGGGCTCTTTTAGCGGCTTTTTCATTTCTATGTAGGGGCCAAAGTCATACTCTGGGCTATCCCAAAGGCGTGTGCCGCACACTGCCACGTCGTTCCAGAGAAAGGCATCTGACCAGATAAGGTGGATAGAAGGTGGAAGAGCCTTACGTACCTTTGTGGGAGCTGCGCACCAGTAGTCGTGATTGCCGCGTATAATGAGCTTTGTGCCAGGCCGTTCGGCAATCCAGTTAAGATCAGCAGAAGCCTCTTCAAGCTTCATCGCCCACGAAATATCGCCTGGAATAAGCACAAGGTCATCCTGCGTGACGTTAGCATCCCAATGTGCCTTAATTTTTTCATGATGGTTCAGCCATTCAGGACCAAAGACGTGCATCTCCTTGCCTGTAATGCCAAAAGAAAGGTGTAAATCTGCAATTGCCCAAATAGCCATGATTCTCCTGAAGAAGCTTCGCCCTGTTTAAAAGGACCAAAAGGACAAGCCCGAAGGGTTATTGTTAGTCCTTTTGGTCCTTTTTTAGGGCGAAGCTTACCCTAATTTACAGAATAAATCCAGGAGCAATAGTTGCCCCGCGCTGAACCACTATGATGCCATCGCGTATGTATATGCCTTGGCCATTATATTCGCGAAGGTTGTTTTTGTTGATGAGCTTAGCGCCCTTTCCGATGTAGACGTTTTTGTCTATGATTGCGCGCCGTATCTCACAGTCCTCTTCTATTACAAGTCTATCAGGAAGGCCGTGAAAGTCAGAGTGAGGAAGGTCGTAAAAGTCGTTGCCCATGATGTAGGAGGCGTCTATCTTTGTGCCCTTTTTGATGATGGTTCTTTGGCCGAGGATGCTATTTGATATAGCGCTTGCCTCTATGATAGAGCCTTCGCAGATTATAGAATCTGTAAGGGCAGTATTAAAGATACGAGCTCCTGGAAGGCACGAATTTGACGTTGCTATGGGGTAGGATTCGTCGTAGAGGTTAAAGGGGGGAGATGGCCTTGTAAGTGCAATGTTAGCTTCGTAAAAAGATTCTATTGTTCCAATGTCTTCCCAGTAGTCATCGTGCACAAAGGCCGCAATGCTGCCGGCTTTTACCTTTGTTGGAATAAGGTGTTTACCAAAGTCGTCCCGCATATCTTCTATAAGAAGTTTTAATAAGCAGGAGCGCTTAAAGAGGTATATACCCATTGAGCCTAAGAAGTTGCGCTCACCCTTGGATGGCTCTTTGGCGGCGGAGATTTAGAGCGTTTACAAGATGTAC
>JAYRNE010000226.1:0-6778 GCA_041912355.1 Chlamydiales bacterium | reverse complement strand
GCCTGCGTTATAATAAGCGCTGAAGGCGCGAAATATCATTGTACATTCATGTATGCTAATCGCACTTTCAGCGCTTGCTATAACGCAGGCCTTCAGCCTGCCATTCATTTTTTGCAATTTTCCTAGGGCGTTGCCCTAGGCTATTATATCAGAGGCCTTCAGCCTCATGGAAAAGGCTCTATGAGGGCCGCTTTAAAAAAAGCTTATTTTTACTAATTATTTACATTTTGCTTTTTATTAGGAGTTTCTATATAATTTTTTTTCTATTTTATAATTGAGGTTTTATGATTCCTTCAGGCTTTCAGCCTAAAAAGTTGAACTTTGATCATCTTCATGAAAATTATGGGGTTCGTGCGGTTCAAGTTTCTAAGATAGCCAAGCTGTTTCAAGAGACCCTTCAGAATACCGAGATTTCCTCTACGCTCGACCAAATTGTACAACCAATGAAAAATGCAAATGCCGTAGCGGCTCGTGCCATGGAGGTAGCTAGAGATATAGCAAAATCAGATCTAGAGCGAGCTATAGAGTCAAAAGATGGGCCCAAGGTTCTGCATCTCCTTTCAGAAAACAAGGAGCTTACAAAAAGTGAATTTGCAGCCTTATGTATGCATTTACCTGATATAGCTCAGAGAGTGCTTAGTACCAATCCAAAGCTTGCAGAGCAAATGTCACTAAGGTCAGTTCACATACTCATTCATCTGAAAAATGAATCTTTGCTTCTTCAGCTTGTTGCCTGTGGCATGCCTGTACATTGCATAGGTGCATCGTTTCTTTGTGCTGCCATAGACGAGGGACTTGAGCGACTTGTCCTTGCCATGATAGAAAAGGGTGCAGATATTCATCAGACAGATCATCGTCATAACACTCCACTTCACCTTGCGGTGGGCAAAGGGATGGTTGATGTTATAGATAAGTTGCTTGAAAAGGGAGCGGATATTTATGCTGTAAGAGCCGGCGATACACCTCTTAAGCTTGCAATACATAAACCTGAAATACTTGCAAAGTTCAACCCCTATACTGCAGCCTATGCCCTAGAGCAAGGTAATAAGGCCAAAGTTTCTGAGCTTTTAACAAAAAAGGCCGCTTTAACAAAAAAAGATTACGCTGCCATCTGGGAGCATGCCCCTGAGCTTGCCTGTAAGCATCTACATGAAGTCCGAGATCTTGCTGTAGCCTGCCCATTTAGCGCCCTAGAAGCTTTGATGAACGAACAGGAGCACACCGCTATTGTCATAAAGCTCTTTGAATCAGGCATAAACCTTTCTGACTATGAATTTTTACTTGCCTGCAGAAACTACCCTGATGTTATGTGCAAGGTGGTAGCAGCACATCCTATCCTTGCAAAAAAATGCTCAAGCATAATGCTGGATGATCTTATACAGTGCCCAAGATGCGAGCAGCTTGTTCTTACCTTTATTGACCATAACCTAGAAGCTACGTCCCACCACATCCTCGCTGCCCTCCGCCATAACCTTGTAAGCGTGGCTAAAAAGCTTATTGCAAGATCTATTCCAGTGCCTTGCAACCAAGATCATATGAAGATGACAGCCCTACACTATGCTGCAAAGCTTGGGGACCTTGCCCTTGTGCGAACTATAGTAACTACCAAGCTATTATTTATCACAAATAGCAAGGGGCAAACACCACGTGCAGTTGCGAAAGAATGTGAACAGCATGAAGTGGCAAATTACTTACTTTGTGGGGAACTAAAGTGTGCGTGTAATGAGAGCGCGCGCGATAAAGTTATCGCCCTACTTGCCGAAAGGCCGCGCCTTGATGGCCCAGGATTTAGCAATCTTTGTATGATATATCCAGATTTAGCATGTCCGGAAGCTACCCCTGAGCTGATGTGGGCAATACCAGCACATGTACACTTTATTGAACCACAATATCGTGAGCTACTACTTAGATTTGTTGAGCTTGGTCTTGATATACAAATGCCAGCAACGGATTATTTCAAAAATGGACTTTCAGACGTCGTTGAAAAATGGGTGGATAGAGAAGGTCAGAATATCACGAAACCTCAAGCTGATAGTCTTCTACACATTGCAGCGGCATATGGACAGATCAGTCTCGTAAAGAAGCTTCTAGTACTTGGAGCAAATCCTTTAGTGGATGATTCTAAAGGCGATAGTGCCATTAGTTTAGCAGCAAAGGGAAAGCATCTAGAGTGTCTAAGTCTACTTTTTTCTCATCTTACTCCAAGTGAAGAGGAAAAACGTATTATTGAAACAAACTTTAAACAAGATTCTACGCTGATGCTACGAGTTTTAGGTGAAGCAGGTGGCGTAGATGAGGAGCTTTTTGCGAGACTTTGCCTCCAAGTGCCGCTCCTAATGCTCCGCCTTTTAGCTGCCACTCCGATGGCACGAATATGTACAAGTAACACCTTTGGCCTTTTACTAGAGCGCGATGCGCATGAAGAGCTGCTTATAAAGCTGCTTGATAATCAATCGCTTGCACGGCATACACACCTTCCAGTTGCTATTTGCAAAAACAAAGAAGCTTTGGCAATGAGGCTGATAAATATAGACAAACATGTAGACACCCGAGATAGTTATGGGATGCTGCCCTTACACTATGCCGCACAAATTGGAAGCGGCGCGCTTGTTAAAAAACTCCTTGAAAGGTTTTCAGATCCTTTAGCAGAAAATAGCTCCAAGCTTACCCCAAGAGCCTTGGCAGAGGCTAATGGCCACGAAGAAGTTGCGGGCCTATTATATGAACAAGAGCTAAAGGCTGCCTTGCAAAATAAAGATGAACTAAAAGTTAAAAAACTCTTTTCAGAAAAAAACGCACTTACACCTGAACGCTTTTTTACCCTATGCTACTATATGCCAAATCTTGCGATTCAGTACGCAACAGCTGATCTTGCTAAAGGGTTAACTTGTGAAGGCTTACTAACCCTAGCTAGTGATGCCCAATATGATGATTTACTCTGCACACTGCTTCCGTGGCTATCGCATCAGAAAGAATGGGCACATTCTGCGTTTAAGAATGGGCTTTTAAAGACTGCAACGAAGCTTCTTGACAGTGAAATTAAGGGTTTAGATTTTGCCGATTCACTTTTAGAGTTTGTAGCCCAAAATCCTAATGGGGAAGCTCTTGCCAAAAAGCTTCTTGAGCGCGGTGTTGACCCCCTTTATAGTGGTAAAGCAACTGCCTTAAGACATGCCTTATCTGCAAAAAATAGCGCTCTTGTAGCCCTCCTTACAGAACATATTCCCCCCAGTATGAAAGAGCAGCTTGCTAAGGGGCTAGATGCCCTCAAAACTTGCTGTAAAAAAGATGTAGCCTTTGTAAGAGCATGCTGCACGCCTACAACAACACCTCTAGAGCTTCCGATTCTTCTTAACGACCGCGCTTTTGCTGTTTGCATCATGCGAAAGCTAACCGAAGAGGCCCAACTTGAGGGAATTGGCATGCTTATAGCACGTTATCCACACTCTACTGCGAGAATACTTGACTTCTTCTTTGAAGTAGATGAGCGGCATATGTTTAAGGGCGATTTAGCCTTAGTCACGAGCGTAATACCGCCTGTTGAGCTCCAGGATCACACCTACCTTATAACTCGCTTTAAAAGTGCCTGCCAGCCGGATGAGACCTTTATGATTGAAGGCCAAAAGAAAACGGTGGATGATGTATGTGAGGCAGTTGCCTACTTCATTAAGCAGGTGCAAGATGAAGAGGAGTTTTCAGGAACCCTTGTAAAGGGTACAGCTGAATTTAGTGAGCAGTATGCCCACATACGCCACGCCTTATCGCACTTTTGCCTATACCTGCAAAAGGCTGATGATACAGATGTAAAAGCTATATGCAAGCACTTGGCACAAGCCGCCTACCTCTGCTTTATCACCTATAGAGATGTGGCTGCAAAGCTTTATCATAACTACTTAGTAAATGTTGCTCCAACTGGTGATAATGGCATACAGC
Organism: Chlamydiales bacterium; assembly: GCA_041912355.1. Lineage (GTDB taxonomy): Bacteria > Chlamydiota > Chlamydiia > Chlamydiales > FEN-1388 > SZAS-7. The sequence continues at coordinate 2,845 of JAYRNE010000226.1, read as the reverse complement.
TTGCCTTGCAGCAGCTTCGTATGGTTGTTGCCGAGAGTATGGCTTCTGATGCTGGCGTTAGAGTAGAACACTCTATTCATGCCGTACAGTACTTTAAAAGAAAATTTGGAGAGCGCCTGCAGCTACCTGATCAGCTCATTCATGCCCAAAAGCTTAGCTTTGAAGAATCTGCCTTTAATGGCAAACTGCCAAGCGATGAAGAACTATTAAAGGCCTTTTATAAGCGCTATAGTCCATCTCTTCTCTATGAGCATATTGCAAGTGCCCTTAAAGATGAGAAGCTCCGTACACTCTATCTAGAATGGGCCGGGGTGCACCTAAAGCGTTATGCCCCAGGCCGAGAAGCCTATAAGGCCAAAAAAGCACCTCTTGCTGCAAAAGAAAAGGAGCATGTGCTGAGCGTGCTTAACGACGCTGATATGAGCCCATCAGGCCTTGAAGAGCTGCGAGATGAGCGCCGTGGCGAGATCAACCGCTGGCTTATTAATGAAGAGACTTTTACTGCAAACCCCTTTCCAATTATCCTCACGCTCCTTACGCAGCAGGTTCTTAAGATAAAAGTATCTGAACTAGATCGAGGTGGGGCATGATTCCTATAGGTAACTATATAATTAATGATTTTAATCATCATAATGTTGGTGATGATGACGACCTCCCTCCTTTAGAGTCCGAACTACTGGAAGCGGCTGTTAAGACTAAAAATGCAGCCGAAGTACAAAAGATTCTGCAAGAGCAAAAGCCTACTGGCGATGATTTTCAAATGCTTGCAAAAGAAATGCCTGCTCTTGCCCACACAGCACTTGAGATGCATCCTACAGTGGCTCAGGATCTTAAGTATTCTCATATAACTAGACTGCTTATAGAAACAAAGGATGAAGTGCTCTTTTGTAAACTTATAGATTGTGGGATGAACCTTGACCATGGTATACATCTACCATATGTGTATCAAGCAATACAATTTGGGCATCTCCAAACAGCTCATAAGCTCCTAGATGCTGGCGCACCATTTGTGGGCGAGTGCTGGTTACGTCGAGATACTGCACTCCACCAAGCTGTTATGAAGAAAGCAGTCCCTCTAATCGAAAGGCTCGTGGCTCTTGGGGCGGATGTTACCCAAAAAGACAAAAATGGCAAATCTCCCTTAGATTTAGCCAGTGAGAGCAACGATCCCGCTGTTATCGGGGCAATACACGGCGGCCTTAAAATCCACGACGCCTTAAAAAAGGTCGATAAAGCAAAAGTGGCTGAGCTTCTTGCTAAAAAAGAGCACCTCTCTCCCGAGGGTTGCAAGGCGCTCTGGCAGCAGTTTCCAGATCTTGCTTTTAGCTCTCTTACTGCCTATCCTGGGTTAGTAGGGTACGTCAAGTACGCCCCGTACTCTTTTATAGAACCATTTTTCGCAGATGATACAAAAGAAGAAGAGCTTTTTAGGTTCGTAAAACAGGGTGCTGAAATACCACCTTACGAATTCCTGCAAGCCTCTAGAGCCTATCCAGAGCGCATGGGAAGGTTGCTAGATGCAAAGCCCGACATTGCAAAAACCTGCAATGCCATTATGCTTGAAGCCCTTTTTGCTGAACCTGACTGCGAAGCGCTTGTTATAAAGCTTATTAAAAATGGCGCCGAGCTAGAATCACGTCATATCTTATCAGCTTTAGCTCGTGGCCTGCTAAAAATTGCAGACGAGTTACTTAAAGCAACAGCCGCTCTGCCACTTATGGTTGATCATCACAAGATGAGCGCTTTACACTATGCTGTACAGCGTGGCAATACTGATTACGACTTCATACGGCGCATGATGTCACTACATTGTGACAGCTTACTCTTCCTTAAAAATAGAGATGGCCATACCCCACGCGAGCTTGCAAGGGAGCTTGGTGATGAATCTATAGTAACTCAATTGCTCAACTGGGAGTTGCAGGTATCGCTTACTTCTAAAAACCGTGAAAGGGTTGAAGCGCTTCTAGCTGAAAATTATATGATCACAAATAGTAATTTTTTAAAACTTGCTGAGCTTTTCCCAGAGTTAGCTCTTAATCATCTTTCTTTTACACTTGCAAATGAGCTTTTAAAAGCCGACATAAAAGCTTTATGCTGCGACGTAAAATATAGCGCTATCTTAGAAAAGCTGATGGGCTACGGCATAGTCTTGCCGCTACATTTCGTGCCAGATTTACTTGCTTCTAACCTTCCTGCAGTAGCAGAGCGGTGCATTCGTCAAGTGTCATCTTTTGATGATAAAGCAGTTGCCTCTCAGCTACTAGAAGCTGCGGCAAGCGGTGGCCATCTTACGGCTTTACAGCTTCTTCTAGAGCGCGGTGTAGATCCATTATGTAATACGCCTATACTTCGAGCAATAGACAATGGCCACAAGGAGTGTGTAAAAGCGCTTATTATTGCCGCAAGTCCCTCAAGCCTAGAAAAACGTACACTTGAGACGTTCCTAGCTGATAGCTTGGATCCCTTTGTCAAAGTTGTAGGCTATGGACAGGCATCAGCTGAAGAGTTTTATGATCTTTGTACACGCTTTTCCCAGCTTATGTATAAAGTGGTATGCCGCTTTCCCACCCTTGCTGAAATCTGCACAAGTGAGGCCTTTGATCTACTTCTAGATGCAAGTGATAATGATGATCTTCTTATTAGTATATGTACCTATAACACTCAAGTGGCAGGTAAATATACCCTCACAACAGCCTTGTGTAAAAATCGCCTAGCAGTTGCTCTGGCACTCATAGAGCAGGAGGCTCCTGCAACAGAAGCTGATGATGAGGGCATGACCCCGCTACACTATGCGGCAAAACTTGGACATTTCGAGATAGTCAATAAGCTGATTGCAAAAGGTGTT
>JAYRNE010000225.1:0-9664 GCA_041912355.1 Chlamydiales bacterium | reverse complement strand
TAATCTTATATTATATATAATAAGGATAGTTAGTAATAAGAGGCATATTATGGCGTCAATTAACCCTAATGATTTATATATAAGTCTTATGCGTAATTTCTCTGATATGGAAAAAACCATACTAGATGGAAGGGCGCATGATATTGACCTTGGATTTATAGAGATATTTATACAGGATATTAAAGAGCTTGAGCATTCTGGCTTTGATAAGTCAAAGATTCATGCTCTAACTGAGCGGTTAAGTGTTGCTGCCGATAAGATCTGTGAAGCAGTAAACTTTTTGCAAACTCCTGTAGACCCTGATGCTCATCGGCTTCTTGTTGGTAAGGTGCAACCTATGCGTGATCTTGCTAAGAATATGAGCGCTGGCGATACAAAGACGGGGCTTATGGCACTTGATGAGCAGCACTATACCCTAAAGCGTGTAGCCCAAGATGGCCACTGCCTCTTTCGCGCCATTGCAGCTGGTATTTTAGATTACCTTGAAACGCTAACTCCTTTACAACAGGAAGAGTATATGCAGCGTCTACAAGCTACTGTAGAAGGGCTTAATGATGAAAAGTTAAATGGGCTTTTTAGGGCTATTCAAGTAGTGCGGGGTGTTTCCAAGGAAGAGTCCCTCAATAACAAAAAGACATCTGAGCTTTTAGTGGAGTTTTTGCGAAATCTTGCTTGTGCATATAACAGAGGGTCATCTAACGAAGTGCTTAAGGGGCTTGTCTCTGATGAGTACTTTAAAGATATGTGCGACATGGCAAAAAGGAAACATGGGGGAGAGCCTGAGCTTGTAGCTCTCCAGAATGCTTTAGGGCTTGATCTTCGTGTTGTAGATGCTATCGCTGTAGGAAAGGGCGAGGAGCGGGCGGCGTCTTATAAAGAAAAGAAGCAGCCAAATACCGTGCTACTTCTTTATACATCTGCTCACTATGATATTGCGTATTGATGATACTCTTGCATAGAGGCCCCACCCTTTGCATCAAAATTGATAACCCACACCCAGTCATACGCCTCTGAAGGCCACACTGGGGCATTTTTTACCCCAAATTTTACGGCAATATCCTGTAGGTCATCATGGCTCCAGCATATAATTACGAGGCCTGATGCGTAATTTTTGCTTATGTCGCTTACCATTTTTTTATATCTTTGACTGGAGTAGGACGTATAAAGCGGAAGCTCGAGGCTATTTGCTAGGGGCCCGATTGTTTGCACGGGTCTTGTTGACATATGGCTTTTGTTGGATCTTTGGGCAAAGAGTGCTACAGGCGTTTGCATCTGAAAGGGGGGACTCGCAAAGTAGTTTATAAGAGCTTCAGCTCGACTAAACCCAGCAGGAGAAAGGCTATCACCCTGTGCCGGCTTTTCGCCGTGCCTAAGTAAAATAACCTGTTGAGGCATAGCCCACAGGCCTGAACAGCATACAAGAAATAGTAGTAGTGTGTGCAGAAACATAATGGCTCCCTTTTATAGCCGGATTATATTTGCCTTTGTAAAATAGCACAAGCTTCGCCAAAAAAAGGACCAAAAGTACAGGCAATAACCGTTATTGCTGTCCTTTTGGTCCTTTTGGTCTTTTTGGTCCTTTTTTTGGGGGCGAAGCTTGTGCTTATTCTGAAAAATCTGCCTTGTAGAGCTTAGAAAAGAAAATGATTTCTAGTGCTTTGCCATATTTTCTTTGAGCTTCTGTGGTGCCTGGAATGCTTTGTGTGTTTAGTAGGTTAAAACAGACCCATTCGTAGTCTTTAAGGGCTTTTTTGTTGCCGGTTTTGCTGGTTTCGTAGAGGGTTTTAACAAGCTCGTGGAGTGTAAAAGTAAATTCTGGGTTATAGCGCCTTACAAGGGCTTTGAAAGCAGATTGTGCGCTCTTGCGGTCGATAAGGATGTCGTCGTGAAGTGCTTGTACGCTTGTTTCTTGAAGTTTTTTTAGCTTTTTTGCGTGTCTTTCGCTATTTTGACTAAAGGCATAGGTTTCGCCTGTTTCGTCGTTTATAATTATGTCTGAAGGTATAGGGCAGGGTGTGTTAAATAGGGAAAATGTCGGTGCGTAGTAGGGCGGTTGACCCATGATTTGCAAGGGAAGGCTAATATCGATTTTACGTTTGCCACTTGCTGAAAGGGTTTGTGCATTGTCAGCTAAAAAGCAGTCTTTAATCTTCATGGATCGAGAGAGCTTTTCTGCTACACGCTTAGAATCGCGCCCCTTCATTTGAGGGGTTCCATTAATTTCAGCCCAGCCGCCTACTTCGTGATGCTTGTCCATCCATATAGAAAGTAGGTGTTTTTCATCTGTTACCCCAGTTTCGGGGTGGTATGTGTACATTTCAATGAAGCGGTAGGGGCCTGAAGGTTTTTTCCCGGTTGCAAGCGCAAGCGCCTCTTCGTTCATGAAGCAGTTTGAAGCAAACTCATCAGTTGTTACCTGGCATTCCACGTAGACCCCTGATTCAAGGCGTATAAAGTGAGTGTGGTAGTCTCCCTTATCGTGAAAGGCTGTACGTAGGGTTTCAAAGGGGTCGCTAGAATGTTTGGCCCTTGTTAGAAGGTTAGAAAATTCGATGTACTCGAGGATGTCTATAGTTACTTTAGTGGTTTTACTTTCAGTATCGCTTTCAGCCGTAAATATTTCAGTATCTGATGCCGGGCGGGCAAGTGGGGCTTGTCCCGCTTTTGTTGTTGTTACAAAAGTTGGTGGCTGCGTTGGAAGTTTATTTACAATAAAGCTAGTTGGATTCATAAGTAAATGATAATAACATATAATTGAATTTAAATCAAATTAATAAATCCTATATAAAATCCAGACAAAAAGGTAATCAATAACCCATCGGGATTGTCCTTTTGGTCCCTTTGGTCCTTTTGGTCCTTTTTTTGGGGCGAAGCTTCTTCCTATTGTTGACACATAACCCCTACTTCACATACACCTATTAATAAATAACCGGCATTGTATGTGGTGTAGATTTCTCTTTCTCTTTATTGCTTTTGGTGTGCAGCTTTTGGCTTCCGAGCCAAAAATTACGGTACAGATACCGCGCTCTAGCCCCAATGAGCCTATTTCTGGCGAAATTGAAATAACGCGTCTTGCCTGGCAGCAGGTGGATGAATCAAGCTTTACAGCTCAAGGCGAGCATCTAGCTGTAACAAAGGTTCAGGATAAGCTTCCTCCACAAACTGTAACGCTAGATTCTAATGCCCCAGTGATATCTACATATAGCTTTAGCATACCTGGAAAGCCGCAAGGGCTCTATCTTTTTCCTGCTTTGCAGGTAAAGATTGGTGATAGCTATATAAGCTCTCTTCCCATTTCCTATGAAGTAGCGGGGGCTGTAAATTCAGGAGTGCTTGGTCTAGAAGCCCGCGTGGCGGAAAAGGGGCCCTTTTACCCTGGCCAAAAGCTTACCTTTCAGTACTTGATCTCCTTTCAATCGCCTATTCAGCTTACAAAAGAAAAGCTCCCTCTTTTAGAGTTTCCTGGTTTTAGAACTGTGGGCGCTCCAAAGATAGAGGACTATCCTCAAGGGGGAACTACCATTCAGCTTATCTCGCAAACGGCTGTAGCCTTAGAGGCTGGTACCTTTAACTCAGGAGAGTCCTTTATCCAGGGCAATGAGTATAGACAAGATCCCTACGGCAACAAGGTTACATCTCCTAATCTTATCCAGGCTACTGCCCCAAATGTGGAGGTTGTTGTCATTCCCTTTCCTAAAGAGGGCATGCCGGCTTCTTTTAATGGTGCCATCGGTGATTTTTACTGGAATGTCAAGCCAATAAGCCTCACAAACATCGCTGTGGGCGAAAAAATAGTCATTCAGGTTGCGGTATCTGGTAGTGGCGACTATGACACAGTCCAGTTTCCTGATCTTAGCAAGCAAAAGGGGTTTAAGGATCTTTTTCGGTTAAGCGACCTATCGCCCGTTGGTGAGATGAAAAATGGCCAAAAGCGCTTTACAGTAAATATGAGGCCACTTGTAAGTGGCGTAAAGATGATTCCTGCTATTGAATTTTCTTCATTTGACCCCATCACAAAAACATACGTTACAAGAAAGAGCGATCCAATAGCGATAAGTGTTCGACCAGGTAAGGCATCAGAGCGCGAGCCTTCAAATCTTCAGGGCGCACCGCCCCCAGTTTGGCCTATAGAAGTGCAGGGCAATATACCTTTGCAGCCAGCAGAAACTCAAACTCGCAAGATGCAGGATGTGCTCATTCTCTATGCTGCAATCTTTTTGGTTGCGGCATTTGCAGTGCAGGCTATCTTGAAAAAGCTGTGGCTTGAAAGTAAAGAGAAGGGTAAAAGTAGCCGAGAGATAATGCTAGAGGCTATTAAACAGAAACAGGACCCATCTGTTTGCTGCCAGCTTCTTCGTAAGGCGCTATTACTAAAACTTTATGAAGCGCACCTTACACCAACGCTTGTGGACCTTCCTGAGGAGTTAAAGTCAGATGGGCTGCAGGGGGAAATTCGTAGCCTCTTATTATCGATCGAACAAAAAAGGTTCATGGGGTTAGAGGCGCAGCTTGAGATAAAGGAAATTATAAATGAAGCTTCACAGCTCTTCTACAGGATGAAATAATGGTAAGAAGTTTGATATTATTTTTATTACTTCCTCTTCTTGCATATTGTGAAGACAGGGCTTTTTTGAAGTATCAAGAGGGTGAGCGTGCATCAAATGCCCAAGAGCGCAAAGTAGCCTTTAACGAGGCTTTGACACTGTATTTGCAGATGGAAGGGGAAAATCCTTCTCCAAAGCTTTGCTACGACATTGCCAACACCTACTATCAGCTGAATGAATATGGCTATGCTATCTTGTACTACAATAAAGCCCTAAGTGAAAATCCTCGCTTTAGTGAGGCAAGAAATAATCTTCAGATAGCCCTACAAAAGGCAAATATTCAGGAAAGTGGGCCGAATATATTTCAGAGTTACCTCTTTTTTTGGCACTACAAAATGTCTCATAACGAAAAGCAAATAACAGTGCTCTTTCTTTTCTTTATTGCCTTTACTCTCTTTTCAGTCTATCTATGGGTGCCACAGCTTGTGTTAAAAAAAGTGGCCCTCTTGTGTATATGGGTCTCTTTATTTTTTGTGGCAAGTATTGTCTGGGCAGACTACTTTACAGCTCGGGAGGCTATTGTGGTAAAGCCTGTTGCCCTAAGGCGCGATGCAGGCGATCAGTATGCCGCCGTTGTTGGAACGCCAGCTTTATCTGGCACAAAGGTTACTGTTTTACAGGTGCTTTCTGATGGAAATTGGCTGAAGGTGAGAGCTCCAGGCGGGCAAGAGGGGTATGTCTCGAAAGAGTACGTAAGGGTGATTTAATAATCTTAATCTTGATTGAAAAGATTTAAATTGGCAAAATTATAGCTTTTGTATGTGGATAAGAGATGGAAGTATCGCCAAAAGCCCTTTATAACTCACTGCGGATGAGCTTTATACAGAATCCAACCTTTTCAGTAGAGGCTTGGAAGATTGAGGATTATCGCAAGCTTTCGCAGGATGAGCTCTTTCGTCGCCTTGAAGATCAGGGTATCTACTTTGATAGGCATAACTTTTTGGCTATAGCCGATGAGTATGATAGTCCTGAGGGGCTATTTGATAGCCTTTCAGCTGACAGGGAAGATGATGATAAAGAGGGCCTGGATAAGCTTTACTTGATCATATTTGAGCTCTGGAGGCGTTTTGCTAATGACAAGCAGAGTATTTCTATTATCGCAGACGAGCTCGATCATCAAATATTTCTTTACGACCAGGGTGAACTTACAAGCGACCAGGAGCTAGAAGATGCTCTATTAAGCTTTCATTCGGCTTTAGAAGAAAACGTTGATCAGGGGCTATCGCGAGACGAGGTGTATGAAGCAGTTTCAGAATATCTTGCCAACGATGTACAGTCCTTTCTTATCGACTACTTTAGCGACCTCATTGCTCACCATGAGTACGCCTATGCTGAAGAGCTTTTAGAGCACTTTTATCCCTTTATGCCGGAAAAGAAGTGGTTTGACCTTATCCACGCCCGCATCATCGGTTCTAAAGACATACGCAAGGGCCACGAGCTCCTTGCCAAGATCTTTCATCAGGAATCCAAAACTCCAGATCTTGAGTTTAACTTTGACGTGCTTTCCTATCTTGTAAGTCTGCCTGATATAGACCTCTTTCGTCACGTCGCCATACGAAGCCTGCCTCTTATTCACCAAGAGGAGGAGTTTCAGGAGCTTCTGCAAATCTCAAACGATATCTATCACTCCCTAGACCAGCACCATCATGCTGAAGCCGTAGAACAGCTCCAGCATAAGCGCAAAAGCCATAGCGGCGAGGCCCCCATATCCATGGCCGACCCAGACCTTATCCTCTTCGATAAGATGCTGAGGTCGTAAGTTTCTTGCTTGCCTAAAATATTTCCATCTAGTACAAGAGTGCGAAAAAGGATAAAATTATGTCACACTCTTTTTCTTTGCGAGCCTTGTTTATAACTCTTTTTAGTCTAGTTGGAGCAGGGGTTTCTCTAGAAGCAAAAGACTTGCTATCCTTTCATATAGATTACAAAAACTCTTGCAGCGAATTATGTCTACTAGGGGCAAAATACGATACAGACAAGTCGTCGCAACGAAAGAATGTTACCGATACGCGTCATTGTCATCCCTATACCCTATTTTACAATTCCATCTTTAGAGATCAAAAAGAGGCAGATCTCGCTATAGCTGAAGTGGGAATAGCCTATGGTGCCTCTTTATTAATGTGGAGAGAGTATTTCAAAAATGCAACAATATATGGCTTTGAATATAATACAGACCTCATCAATTCATTCAAGACTCAATTCAACAACGATCGAATAGAGCTTGCTGAAATTAATGTGTGGGATCAAGCAAGTATAGTGAATGCTTTTCAATCAGTAGGAATGCAGTATGACCTTATCATTGATGATAGTACACATCAGCTTGAAGATCAGATACGCGTCATTGAAAATGTGCATCAGTATTTAAAGCCAGGCGGTATGCTCATTATTGAGGATATATTTAAGAGGTATCAAGAGCAGGATTATATAACCAGGCTACAGCCTGTTCTAGACAAGTTTCAAGATTTTTATTTTGTGACCATGGATCACGTAAACAGAAACTCAACTGGATGGGATAATGATAAGCTCTTCGTGCTGGTAAAAGCTGGTGCTGAACCTATTTTTAAGAACAGAAAGAAAGTCACAATCATCACACCATCTATGCGCCCTACGAACCTGCCTAGAGTAAAAGAGTCTATAGATTTTAGCTATGTGGATGAATGGATTATCGTGTATGACGGTGGCAAGATAGCGGAGAATCCCTATTTGTTTGCTAATGAGGAAAATGGCAAGATAAAGGAGTATATTTATAAAGGTGAAGGTGTAAGTGGCAATCCTCAGCGCAACTTTGCACTTGATCATATTGAAAACCAAGATACGTATTTATACTTCTTAGATGACGATAACACAATGCACAAGAATTTCTACAGGTTACTTGATATAATAGATAATGGTAAGTTGTATACATTTGATCAAGAAAATCGAATACCGGGGGACGTAATTGCCTATAAGCGGATAGACACAGCAATGGTTCTTATTGACTTTGTACTATGTAAGGATGTCCGCTGGGTGAGTCATGACTATAATGTTGATGGTGTTTATATTATCGATTGCTTTTTAGAAAATAAAGATGAGTGGATCTACGTCAATAACACCCTATGTACCTACAACAAGTTAAGCTAAATACTGTACCAGCTTAAGTCCAAGCTAGTCGCAGGCTAGTACATGATAGTGTATACCATTTATTGTTCTTAAAGACTATGAGAAAGTTGGTGATTTCTTTATTACAGCTATATAAATTCCATTCCACCATCCATCTGGATCTCCTTCCCGATCTGTATATATGGCCTGATCAAAGCAAATCCTGTAATTAAGTTTGGCAAATCCAGATAGGGTTCCTTCCCTGACGCGTTCCCAATTCCAATCATCAACGATAGCAATAAAGATATCTTCAAAGATATCGTTAAAGAAGGTAAATGCTTTCTCTTGGCTTAAAGCAGAATGATCCCCGTCATAGAAATATATATTCACAGGGACAGGGAAACTGTTTTCTAATTTCATGGAAAAACAATCCTGTTCAAAAAAATGGACGAGTCCTGGATTAAGGAATTTTTGGATGTTCCTTAAAAATTCAACCTTAGGCCCGCCAAACTCTGCCCAATTATCAACTGCAACTGCATGATTGATATGTGATTCATTACCATATAGAGCTGAAACAAGAGTGGAGCCTTGCCAGCATCCTATTTCTAAATACGATGTATTTGGCAATGAACAGAGATTGTTTAAAAAATGTTTAACCTTATATCCAGACATTCCGCGTATTTCAAGCGCATCCCCACTTAGGTTCGATTTTTTTTGTTCGGCCAGTGCGATAGAGTGCTTTACATGCTCGATAATTTGTTGTTCCTTAGTGCTTTCAAATGCATGTGCGTACGTTGTCATTGCGAGCATAACTAAAAGGGGTTTTATTAGTTTCCTAATCATTTCAAGTCCATTTTTTTGAAATTTTTCCATATGTGTAGCGTATCATTCTTCCTTCAATTTTACTACCATTTTTTTATCGGAGCCAATCTGAATTCTAAAGAATAAATCCAGGAGCAAGAGTTGTCTTACGATGAACCGTTGTTATGCCATCATGCTGAAGCCATAGAACAGCTTCAGCATAAACACAAAAGTCATAGAGGCGAGGCCCCCCATATCCATGGCCGATTCAGACATTAGCCTCTTCGATAAAATGGGGATGGCTTAGGTTTTTTAACAAACATCCAGAATTGATAATCAAAAAAAACATCCAAATTATTTTCTTGGGCAAATTGCCCTACCGCTTGCTGGATGGGGTAATGCTGCCAGTCGTCGCCTGTCATAATGCCATTTTCTTGGACGTAGGGGTACCAGGCTGCGATGTCGTGGTAGACGGATTCGTAATCGTGGGATGCATCGATATAGATAAGGTCGATTGTAATGTCCAGTCGTCGAAATTTATCTGCAGCATCAAGGCTGCTCATCCGGACGGGAATGATTTTATCTGTAAGTTCAGCATGCACAACGTTGGAAAGAAATTGCTGATAAAGTGTGGGAATCCATGTACGTACATCCATATGGAAATGCTCTTCAGAGCCTTGCCAGTGATCTACTGCATACACCTTGCCATCTGGGGGTAGTTGAGAAGCAATGTGTCTTGTAGAGCAGCCAAGCCATGAGCCTATTTCTACAACGGTCTTTATCTTATGCTCTTTAATAAGTTGTTCAAAGCGCGCTGCATGCGGGTACCAGCCGTGCGGATTAAAGGGCAAGAGATCTACTTGTTCATAAACTGCTGGGTAGGGATCGGGTATGATATTGTCTATCGTGCTAAGGGCAATTGATAGTATAAGGGTCGAAAGCATATGATATCCTCATTTTGTTGTAAAAATATCCATTTTGTGATTTTTTAAGCAAAGAAAACTGTAAGATACTATGAATATAAAAACAATTCTTCTGGCGTACATGTTCACGGGGTACCCCCGCGAACATGTACAAATTTAATATGAGTTAGCGGGAGACATGTGCGGGGCTTCGACCCCTGAGTAAAAAGCTGACACAGCTTTTTGAAGAAAGTCGAAAATATTCTGCCCAGTCCTCTT
>JAYRNE010000224.1:0-1591 GCA_041912355.1 Chlamydiales bacterium | reverse complement strand
TGGTGTTTTTGGGGCCAGTTCCGAGCATTGCCCAGTCCCTGCCATGCTTTTTTCCACTACTTGTAATACTGCTTTTTCTATCACGGCCAGGCCTTAAGAGGTCTGCCTCAACGGCAATAATTGAGCTAGAGCATACTGTGAGGGCCAAAAGTAGAGTAAGTATGTACATATATTAATCCCAATCGTATATTTTTGTTTTTATAGCGTCGCCGGTATCCAGGTTTGCCAGTACGTAACGATGATGCTCATACGCTACTACTCGTATTTTATCATTTAGCTGCCACCTTTTAAGAATGCGGGCAGACTCTTTACGTGTAGGCTTGTAGTAAATGTTGTTTGACAAGAAGATGCTATTGTCTCTACCTATGCCAAGCAGATCAAAAGTTCCAACTAGGCTGCCTTGACTTTCGCTACTTGAGCTAGAGCCTGAAATTGTAAGTTCTGGACTTGTGATAGCTGGAAGGCTAGAAAAAGATGCTAAGCTTAGCGCTGTAAATAAAAAAATAGATAACACTCTCACGGCATGACCTCTGATTTAAGTTATGCCTTTCGTATCGCGCTTTTGGGGATTTATTTCAAGAAGTAAAAAGTGGCCAGAACTGGAATCGAACCAGCGACACAAGGATTTTCAGTCCTCTGCTCTACCATCTGAGCTATCTGGCCACAAAGTAGCAAAATCAATAGAAGAAAGATACTCAATATCCCCCCTTTTTTTCAACTGAAAAACGATTTCGGGCTTAAGAACACTCTTAAAGGGGTATTAGTTCGAAAGAAAAAAGAAAGAGAAGGCTCTTGATTTTTTTTCAGTAGTCCGCTTTAGTTACGGATTTACAGGAGTGAATGTATGGCAGCTGTTACTGCTCAGAGTGTTGTATCACCAGAAAAGATGGAGCCAGAATGGGTAGGCACCCCCACAGACGATTGTGCGGCACAATATGATGCCTATTATAAGGGCCGCAAATTAAATCCAAAATCAGAAGCATTGACTACATCCATTGTAAAAAGTGTGTCAAAGAGCCTATTTGGAATCGTTATGACAGGCGGTGCATTTGTATATAAAGGCTTTGCTGCAGCCCTTACAATGAAGATAGTTACAGATAATAAACTTCCCTATCAGGCTGCAGAATTCGTTGCGGAGACAGCCCATGCTTTTTATACCTCAAAAGTACGCGTACCAATAGATCATGACAGAATTGAAAAGGCTGTTGAAAAACTTAAACTCATCCAAAAATGCCGAAACCCTGACCATTTTATAGCAAGCATCCAGGCTGTTTACAAAACAGGATTTGGCTCTTCTAATAGCTCTCACAAACTAATGAAGGCCCTTACTTCAGAAGAAAATACGGTACATCAAAAAATCGACAAGATCATTGAGTACCTAACTAAAAAATCTGACCAAGAAGGGTTTAAGGGAATTTATGAACATAACGGCAAGAAGCTTCAAAGAATTCTCGTTGTTATGGTTGAGAAGTCTACGCTGACTTAAGAAGCCCTGAGTAAAAGTGATAACTCACCATTTGATTTGTTATTTCTATAAATTTATTTAACTCATCAGGAGTAAAAAGTTTTGTAGGCCTTTGTGAAAGATACC
>JAYRNE010000223.1:0-4482 GCA_041912355.1 Chlamydiales bacterium | reverse complement strand
GCTTTATTTGTCAATAGTATATGGCTTTTGTGAATAAATTTATGAATTAGTAAAATTTTGTTTGCCAAGGTCATTATAGCGGCGTAACTTTATCTTTAGTGATTTTTTTGAAAGTACTAGTAGATCTATATCGCCGCCTTTTACTGAAGTTGTGGGGTCTTTACCTCTTCATCATCTCGAAAATGAACATGACGCTTGAGATACACTTCTTCTATAGTAATTGTTCCCTCGCCTTCTCGTACGATTTTTCCACTGGCTTTATCAAATTTGAGGCCCCCTTCATAGGTTTCATAAATGGATGATGCTTGCTTGTAGCTAATTTTTCCGCTTCCTAGGCAAAGCTGCTCATTCTCAGAGACAACCTGCATGGTACAAGCTCTTTTTGAGGTCTCAGAAAGAATTTTACTTCCGATTCTTGTGATTCCTGTTTTAAGGTCGATGATGTGGGTCTTTTCACCTTGAGCAAGGTCTGTCCTTTGCATGGTTCCTTCTTGTGCAGTGTATGCCCATTTTCTTACTTTACCTACAATTGGAGGTTTATCATTATAGGTAGAGGTACCCTCTAGAAATTTTCCATTTTCAAACTTCCCAGAGAACGTTCCTATTCCTATAAGAGTAAGGATTCCACATTTATCATGCCATTTACCAGATTTCCAAGCTCCCTGATATGTCGCATGAACTGTTTCCTTAGTAGATAAGGTAATTTCTCCTGTATAGATAGCAAAATTAGTAAGTGAAAGTTCTAAAGCTGTATGCATAAAATGACCTTATTGTTTATCGAGTGCAACATCGTATCATGGGTAAAATCTAAACGGCAAGGACAACCTGTGCCTTAGAAGCTTTCTTCTAGCATTGGGGCTCTCTTCACTTAGGCTTTTGCAAAGCTTGTTGCCAAGCAATTTTTAGTGGTTTCGTTGACAAAATATATATTCAACTATAAATGTCGATGAAAAAGGGGAGTAGAGTCTATGAAGCGCATAGTAGCTGCATTTTTTGCCATATTGTGTTCCACTGCATTTTTGCAGGCTGATAAAAAGCCAAACATCGTATTTATTATGACGGATGATGTGGGCTATGGCGACTTAGGCTGCTATGGAGGAGGCGAAACTCGAGGCTGTCTTACTCCACATCTAGACCGCATGGCACAAGAGGGCATGCGCTTTACTACATACTATGGCCAGGCAAGTTGTACAGCTGGGCGCGCCTCTTTTATTACAGGTCGTGTACCTTTACGTACTGCCCTTTCTACGGTCCTAATTCCAGGTGATAGAAACGGGCTAAAGAAGGAAGATCCTACCATTGCAGAGGCTTTAAAAAAACTTGGCTATCAAACAGCTATGTGGGGAAAGTGGCACCTTGGCGATAGGCCTGAAAATTTTCCTACTGAGCATGGCTTTGATGAGATGCGCCTTATGCTGCCATACTATGCAGGGGTATATGCCTATGACTACCTTCCTTTGCAGCCAGACTTTCCTATCCACAACAAGGCTATGATGGATGCCTGGAATAAGGTAGACTTAAGCCAGTGGCAGGCAAAGGCAGGATCTACCCCTACTAAGGTACGAGATAGGTTTACCTATAACGACCTTGCAACTGTCGATGATGAAATACGAGCTGATGTTGTTAACTACATTAAGCAGCATGCAAATGATGAAAAGCCCTTCTTTTTGTATGTATGCTTTATGAAGGTGCATAATCCCAATAACCCTTCACCCCGTTTTAAGGGCAAGTCTCAAGGGGGCGGGCGCTATCTAGACTCGCTGATGGAGCTCGATGATAATTCTGGGCAGGTAATTCAAGCAGTACGCGATGCTGGAATCGACGAAAACACCATCATCGTATGGACAACAGATAATGGGGCATGGGTTGATGCCTGGCCAGATGCAGGCTACACGCCATTTCGAGGTATGAAGGGCACCTGCTATGAAGGGGGCTTTCGCTGTCCTGCTATTGTGCGCTGGCAAGGGCACATCAAGCCGGGCTCTATTGGTAACGGGCTTATGTCCCACATGGACTGGTGGCCTACATTTGTAAAGCTTGCTGGCGGCGAGCCTCCGGCACATATATTTAAAGACAATAATGGAAAAGAGATTATCTTTGACGGTATAGAAAATAGCGATTACATACTAGGTAAAGGCCCTTCAAAGCGCGAAACCTTTTTCTATATCAATGACCTTGCCTTTGGAGGCCTTCGCGTTAATAACTTTAAGGTGCTCTACACCGCAAAAGACACATGGCTTGGTCCAAACCTCAACTTAGCCTTTCCTGCAATCTACAACCTCTGGTGGGATCCGGGTGAAGCCTACGACTGCTGCTTTAATGGTGCAGCCCCAACGCGTGGCGATTTAAAGACATCTCCAGGCCGCTATTCAGGTGAAGACCACGCCTGGATAGGCTCAATGGTTCAGCCACACATAATGCAGTTTTTTGGAGAGCTTGTACAATACCCAAATAGGCCTACTCTACCTAACGGCGGCTCTATGAACCTTCTTGTAGAGCAGGTGAATAACCCCGATGAGCTAAAGCGTCTCTGGTTGCTTCTCGAGCCCTCTTCTCAAGGAAAGTGAGCCTAGCTATAAAGGACAGCGGGAACTATTACCATAGTCCGTCTGTCCTTTTTTGACTAAAGCTTGCACTTGAAAAACAAAAAAACGAGAGTTACAATGTAGTTTTTTTACTTGGGATCTAATGAGCCAAAATTCGCTCTCTTTGCTTTGTGACTTTTATCAGCTAACCATGGCCTACGCCTACTGGAAGGAGGGTTTTGCAAATCGTAAAGCTTGCTTTCAGCTATTCTTTAGGAGACCTCCATTTAAGGGTGGCTTTACAGTTGCCTGTGGGCTTGAAGCAGCGGTACACTTTATCCAGAATTTTGGTTTTGACGATAGTGACATTGCCTATCTTAAAGGTCTCAAAACACCTTTTGATGATGCCTTTTTAGAGATGCTACGCGGCCTAAAACTTGAAGTGAATGTCGATGCCGTTGAAGAGGGCAAAATTGTATTTCCCTATGAGCCCCTCCTTCGTGTAGAAGGGCCCCTTTTAGCCTGTCAGCTTCTTGAAAGCCCGCTTTTAAACCTCATGAACTTTCCCACACTTATTGCGACAAAAGCCGCACGCGTATGTTTAGCTGCAGATGGCGATCCTGTTATGGAATTTGGCCTAAGGCGTGCTCAAGGCATCGATGGTGCCCTTACCGCAAGTAGGGCAGCTTTTGTTGGGGGGTGCACCTCTACTTCTAACGTCTTGGCAGGAAAACAATTTGGCATACCTGTGCAGGGCACCCATGCTCATAGCTGGGTTATGGCCTTTGATGAGGAAGAAGATGCCTTCAAGGCCTATGCAAAAATCTACCCCGACACTTCAGTACTTTTAGTAGACACCTACGATACGATAGAAGGGGTGAAAAAGGCCATTAACGTGGGCTTGTCGCTGAAAAAAGAGGGCCACAACCTCTTTGGAATACGCCTTGATTCTGGCGATCTTGCGTACTTAAGCATTGAATCAAGAAAGCTTCTTGATGCTGCAGGCTTGGAAAAGGTAAAGATTATTGCAAGTAATGAGCTTGATGAGAATGTTATCTTGGAGCTTAAGCACCAAGGAGCAAAAATTGATATCTGGGGCGTTGGAACAAATTTAGTAACTGGAAGGGAGCAGGCGGCTTTAGATGGTGTCTATAAGCTCTCTGCCCTGCAGGATAAGCAAGGAAAGTGGCAGTATAAGCTTAAGCTTTCAGAGCAGCTTGCCAAAGTGTCAAACCCTGGCAGACTTCAAGTAAAGCGCTTTAGCAAGGATGGGCAGTACCAGGGAGATATTCTTTATGATACTGCAATTGGCATTCCTGATCCACGCGATAACGTCGATCCTTTTGATACAACTCGCAAGGTCTATATTGACCCCGCATCCACAAGTGAAGATCTTCTTGTTCCCATTTTTAGAGAAGGTAAACTTGTCTACAACCTTCCAGCCCTTAAAGATATACAAAAGGTAACGCGTGAGAGCCTAAAGCACCTTCCTGTTGGAATGAAGCGCTTTTTAAATCCTCAGACCTATCCGCTGGGCATGGAAAAGGGCCTCTATGATCTAAAAACGCACCTGATTCAGAATATACGGAGAGTATAATGGTAAAAAGTGCCTTAATAGTTGTTGATATTCAAAATGACTTTTTGCCTGATGGTGCACTAGGGGTTCCTGGTGGGTATGATATAATACCTTTGATCAACAGTATGGTAAAATTAAAATTCGATGTGTGTGTGGCGTCTCAAGACTTTCACCCACCACAACACTGCAGCTTTGCCTCACGGTGGTCAAAAAAACCTGGAGAGAGTATACTTATAGACGGAATTAAACAGACGCTCTGGCCAGATCACTGTGTGCAAGGAACGTTCGGCTGCGAATTCTCATCAAAACTTGATACAAAACATTTTGAGCATATCGCTCACAAGGGAATAGATCCCAATGTTGATAGCTACAGCATCTTCT
>JAYRNE010000222.1:0-2925 GCA_041912355.1 Chlamydiales bacterium | reverse complement strand
GATTTTTTTAATACCTTATCTTTTTCCCTGTACAAAAATAGGGGGGAATAGCTATCCTTTACTACTTTCCTGAACTTTAAGGATTGAACATGGCTCAAAATACAAACCAAACCACCTTGAGAAAGAAAGAACAAGTAGTTCGTCAGTGGTTTTTGCTAGACGCAAGCGGAAAAACATTAGGTCGTTTTTGCGCAGAAGTTACAAAAATTTTGCGTGGCAAGCATAGACCAGACTTTACACCACACATCGACTGTGGTGATGGAGTCGTTATCATCAATGCCGACAAAATTGTCGTCACAGGACACAAGCGAAAGCAGAAGCTTTATCGCTACTACACAGGCTGGATTAACGGTCTTCGTGAAGTTCCTTTTGAGACAATGCAAGCAAGACACCCAGACTATCCAATCACACGCGCAGTTCGTGGCATGCTTCCAAAAAGCCGCCTTGCCCGCGCACAGATGAAACGTCTTCGTGTGTTTGCAGGCACTGAGCATGATATGCAGGCTCAAAACCCAGTTCCAGTAAATATGTAATCGATTTTGGTAGGATCTTATGCAAGAAAATGTGGCCACAGGCCGTCGTAAAACAAGCGTTGCTTCAGTAAGGCTTCGCGATGGAAAAGGAATCGTTAAAGTTAATGGTCGCAAATTTGACGACTATTTCCCCCTCGAACTTCAGCGTAAAACCATTTTATCGCCTTTTGCATGCTGCAACCTTAAGGCATCCTATGACATCCTCGTTCGCGTTCGCGGCGGTGGTGTAGAAGCTCAGGCAGAAGCTATTCGCCTTGGCATCTCCCGTGCGCTAGTGCTCGAAGATGAAACACGCAAGCATGCCCTTAAAGAAGAAGGCTACTTAACAAGAGACAGCCGTAAGAAAGAACGTAAGAAGTACGGCCGTGCAGGTGCACGTAAGCGCTTCCAGTTCTCTAAGCGTTAAAGAAAGCTTCGCCCTGATTTTAAAGGACGAAGAAGATCAAAAAGACATAAAGGACATAAAGGACAACGATTACAACTATGGTTGTCCTTTATGTCCTTTATGTGCTTTTTAGTTTGCCGACAAATCATCTGGTATCATAGATAGGCTTGCATATTTGCCGCCCATTTCTCGTAGAAGCGACCTCCAGAGCTTTTCTGGGGGAATATCGAAGATGTGGCTGCTTGAGGCAGGGTGGAGATACCAGCTGCCATCCAAGAATTCGCGCTCAAGCTGGCCGGCTGTCCAGCCAGCATACCCAAAGCAAAGGTGCAGGTGAGGGCCATTTTCATCGGCAATCATTTCCTGTAGAAATTGCAAATCCCCACCTAGGTACACTCCATCACATATGTGTAGCGTCTGACTTGCAGTTTCCTCGTGGGTGTGTAGTAGCATCATCTGGTTTGTCTGTACGGGGCCACCGGCGCGCATGCTAACGTGGGGGTTTGAAACGTCGCTAAGGTTTATGATTTCTTCTGGAAGCTCTAGATCAAGTGGCTTATTAATAAGTAGGCCAAATGAGCCACTCGCATTGTGCTCGCAAATGAGTATTACCCCTCGAAAGAACATACCAGTTTCTATCTCTGGGCTTGCAATCAAAAAGGTGCCTTTTTCTATTTGGGCTGGTGGGAGGTTTTCCATACTCTCTTGTACTATTTTTCCTCATATTAGCATTTATAGAATTTATTTTTACATAAATTAGCAGAAAAAAATAGTATAAGGGTATATGGGAGTATCACATTCGTTTATAAAGACCATGCTCTTAGGGATTTCCGAATTTTTTCGCTTTATCGCGTTTAATGAGGAAAAACGCCTCTACTACGTGGTACCGGTTAAGCCTTTAGAGCCCTATGCCTACCAGCATAGCTCCATAAGAGATGTGGCGACGGTGGTTGACATTCTTGACCTAGTTGTACTCTTTGAAAGGCAAAAAATACCCCTTCGAATAGAGAGCAAAGAGCTTTTTAAGGATGTCGCAGCAAATACCCTTAAAGCCTATCACAACCTCTATGATCGGGCTGGGCTTCCCCGCATTCCCGACGGCAATATAGGCGATATTGGCTTTTTCTTACTCTTGCTTAAGACTGTAGGCACTATTTTCCCTGATATTCTTCCATATCGCTGGCAGCTTACGAGGGACCATCTTATCGAGGAGCTTTTAGTGCGTTCGCGAATAGATGGCTCTATAGAAGTCTTTTTTGACCCAGGGTTAAAAGGCTTTGAAAAGCAGTCTGAAGCCTTCTACCTACCAGAAGCCTTAATTGGGCTTATTTCTTTAAGAGAGGTAAATCCTGTAGCTATAGATGATGTCGTGAAGAAAGCTGTTACCTATTCAATTCAAGGGCGCGCTAGTAATCTTGCTTCAGATTCAGCTATTTTCTACGCTAACTGGCAGTTTCAGCTGCTTTATTACTGGCTAGCGTATGCCCAAGATAAGGCGGCAGTGTGGCATTTAGAAAAGCTTGTAGAAGGTGTAAAAGCCCTACGCTTTACATCAGGAGCCTTTGGTCCAGGAACTGCCACGGTAGAAGTTGCCTGCTATGTAGAGGGGCTTGTGCACGCGAAACGGACGCTAGAAGCTTTAGGAAAAGTCTATGATGCCAAGTGGTTTGATAAAGAAATTTCGCGCTCGTTTTTATTTTTAAACGATGTTCAGGTGCACCATATGCGTACTATCCACGGCGGCTTTACCCACAGCCTAAACGGCTCAGAAGCCCGCTTGGATGTGGCAGGGCATGTTTTTTCCGCCCTGAGACGTTATTTGTAATAAAGGACGAAAAGGACAAAAGGACCAAAAGGACATAAAGGACCAAAAGGACAGCAATAACGGTTATTGTTGTCCTTTAGGTCCTTTGTCCTTTTGGTCCTTTATGTCCTTTTGGTCCTTTTGTCCTTTTCGTCCTTTTATTTTTCTTGGGCGATTGTTTGCTTGTCGCTTAGGTCTATGCT
>JAYRNE010000221.1:0-2129 GCA_041912355.1 Chlamydiales bacterium | reverse complement strand
ACCGCCCTTATGGGTGTCACTGTTGTTGCTCTACGCCTACTCTTAGGCATTAGCCTTTGTGATGGAAATGGCAACTTTAGCCTTCGAAATATTGCACAAGTAGGTGCAATTTCATTAGTAATGGGCCTCATCATTACAATAGGAGTGAGAGTTGTACTGAACAAGCTGATTCCCCCTCCAACCCAGCCGCCAGCACCAAAAGCCTGCTGCTGCAAAAAGACTCAAGAAGGAGTTTAGTATGTTACAAGGAATACTGCTAGAGATGCTACTTATAGCATCAGATCCACAAAACAGCGCTATAAGAGAGATCCCCAAGGCGTTTACTTGCCCACGCTGTCGCCGTAAAGAGCCAAAAGGGCCCATGAAGCGTCCCGATCCACGATATATGCCAAAACCAAAACCAAATCCCGGAGTAAAAAACCCATGATACATCATAAATTGGCTACCATCCTGTTAGTAGCCCTCACAAGCTGCCCACTTTTTGCCAACCAGCAGGTAATGCAAGAAGTGCTTCCTGGCAGCAGCATTGAAAAATTCGTAGAGCCTGTGCCTGTATTTAACGGCAACAGAGCCGATGGTACAAAAAAGCTTAAAATCAGTGCAGAAGAGTTTCAGCAAAAACTTTTGCCTACCTCATTTTATAAGAAGCTCCCCTCTTCAGTAACCTATAAAAGTGTTCTAACTGGTGAACCACTATTCACCATCAACCCAAGAAAGGGCACCTACCAGTGGGGCTATAAAATCTGTCAGGGAAAAAAGGTGTTTGGCCCTTCTTATCCAGCACATACCATCGAAGTAAAGCGTGGCAAGAGAACAAAAGTCACCTACAATAACTGTCTCCACCCCTTTACCGATATGCATGACAAAAAGCTAAAAGGGCCCCTTATGCAGAAGTTTCTTACCCAGGATTTAAGCTTCCAGTGGGCAAACCCGCTAAACTGGCCACAGTTTGGACAGGGATTTGACACCTATGATCCTGTGCTCTATCCCTTTGGTACAGGCATGCCGCAAGGCAATCCGGCCCTATACGAAGGCCCTCAGCCTATGGTACCACACCTTCATGGTGGTGAAACGCCCTCTTTTTCTGATGGAGATCCAAATTCCTGGTTTACACCTCATGAAAAGCTAAAAGGCGAATCCTACGTCACAAACAAATACATCTATCCAAACTCACAAGAGTCAACAACCCTCTGGTATCACGACCACGTTCTTGGCGAAGTACGCACAAACGTACTTGCAGGATTAGCAGGGTTTTATTTTGTGCGTGGAGAGCCTGAAGCTTCAGTAACTCCACCACTTCCTGCTGATGATTATGAAATAGAGCTCCTTATCGCAGATCGCCAGTTTGACACGAATGGACAGATCTTCTTTCCAGATGGCAATCCATTAACAGCAGGGCTAAATGGTCCTCCAGGCAATCCATTCATTAACCCCTATGCGATACCTGAATTTTTTGGCGATGTCATCCTCGTAAATGGCAAAAGCTGGCCCTACCTTGAAGTAGAGCCTCGTCGCTATCGCTTTCGCTTTCTTAACGGCTGTAATGCAAGAATGCTAGCGCTCTTTCTGACATCAGATAATAGCGAAACGGTTCCTGACATATGGCAAATAGGTACAGATGGCGGGCTGCTTGATACGCCTGTTAACATTTCTAGCTTTGTGCCCTATACCTATAACCCATCTGATCTTTGCCCACCTGAAGACCCTGATCTTGGACCTGTATTTACAGAGCCACGACTCTTTTTTGCTTCAGCTGAGCGGATGGACGTTATCATCGACTTTACAGGCTATGCTGGAAAAGTCTTTACGCTTAACAATGACTGCCCCGCTCCCTTTCCAGGAGGCGGAACAGAGCTTGACCCTGATGTAGAAGGACTTGTCATGCAGTTTCGCGTAACAAAGCCATTAACATCTGTTGATACAAGCTTTAATCCAGCAATACCTGGGGCAACGCTAAGAAGTGGCGATGATGCCATCGTGCGCTTTGTCACTCCAGTTGCTATGCTAAGTATGTAGGGATTGTAAAGAAAGTTCTTTATAAAAAAGAACGAACCTCCGATTAAAGGTTTAGGCAAAACACTTTAAATTAGGAGGTCGCCCTATGGATACCTATAACCTAAAAACGGTTT
>JAYRNE010000220.1:0-6486 GCA_041912355.1 Chlamydiales bacterium | reverse complement strand
TTTAGATGTGCTGCCAGACGGTTCCTTATGCCGGCAAATCTACCTAGATAACCTCAAGCCCCCACTTCAATCTCCTTTAAAATATGGTTGGAGAATTAATAGAAAGATTCTACCGCTTGTTTCTATTCTCAATAAAAAAGCAGGAGATATTCCGAGTGCTGATGAAATAAAAGCTTTGGAGCTCTTCATTGAAGGCAATATACAACTAAAGTTACTTAAACCGCTTATTGAAGATATTAAAACAAAAAATTTGCACCTTCAAGGTGTTCTTTATCCCTGGATCGCTTATACTGCAGGTGTTCTATTAGATCTTACCACTGAACAAGTAGCTTTAATTGAAAAATCAGGAATCTTAAACGATATCTACGCGCACCAAAATCCTTCCGATAGATACGATTTTATGCGCCAGCTTAGTAATTTAGCGCAATATGCCCCTGATGTCCTCGGAGCTCTTTCAGCGAAGGAAAGAAAGTGGACACGTTTGGTAGCTACGTTATTAGCCCCACTAACATCTTTTGGGCTGGAAAAAGAAATGGTAAAACAGCTTCTTGAGCACATCAATGATGTGAAGTTTAAAGATCCCAAACGTTTTGCTACACTCGTTCAGCTTCTCCTTGAAGTTATCGCACAAGGTCCCTATACAAAACCTCAAATGGCATCCCTGAGTGTTGCTTTGATAGGGGTGCTCAATAGAAATGAAGTTAGCCCTGGAAGAAAAATTGTGCAAATTTCAGGGGATTTAGAGGCCTACACGAATCTATTTAGGATATTTGGAAAAGAGGTTTTTTTACAATGTTTGGAGAAAAAACAGCGTCCTCAAGAGTTCATTCAGGCTCAATTTGGCAAGCTTTTTAGCCTAAATAATACTGAAGATTTCTATAATCGATACCAGAAGACATTTGGTGTTTTTAGAAACCAAGCAGCACTCATTACCTATTTGCGTCGGGTTTTGTCTCTTTCAGGGCTAGAAAAGGAAAAAGTCCTTGTAGCACTAAACGACTATGTAAATTCTGTTTTGGATGGAACATTTCAGCAGGTGCGATATCAAACAGAAAAAAGTCCACACCTTGCTAAAGTGTTCGCTAGCCGAAGCGACATTGAAACACTTTGGCGTAGTAGTGCCTCGCCTCAAACGGTTAGCACTACTGATGTGGAAGAAGCAAAGCCGATTGATTACAAAGGCATCTTTTATAGAAAGATCATTGTTGACAAGCATTTAAATGCTCTTGATTTTCCTCGTTTGAAAGCCTTCTTGGAAGGTGGTGAGCAAGTAATTGTTCAAGATTCAGAGGAACCGTTGGAATTGTTCCAAAACCTTGCCATCAATCTATGCAATGGTAATTTACAGGTTCAATCCTTTTTGAAGCAGATAGCTGAATTAAAAAATCTTCTCCTGGGAGAATTTAGAAATGATCTTAATGCGCTTGAGCAACAAGCAGTCGTTGGAACGTATGCAATTTCTGAAAGTGATGATCCTTGCGATTTGCTTTTAATAGGAACTGAAATCAAGGATAGCTGTCAACGAGTCAGCGGTGATCCCAATCTTAATAAATGCTTGGTCGGTTATCTGATGAATGGAGAAATCAAGGCAATTGTCGTGAAGCAAAAAGATATGATTGCAGCGCGCAGTATGCTTCGAATATTATGGGATGAGGATAAAAAATCACCGGTGCTCCTTTTAGAAAGATACTATTCAAACGTTAAAGACCCCTCGATTCAAAAAGCTATTTTGGATTGGGCAATCGCCAAGGCTAAAGAGATGAACCTGCCACTTGTCAGCAAGGAATGGGACGGAAATGTTTCTTACGAGGGTAGGCCCAAGTTTTTGGGAGGTTACGCACCATTTTTATATAGCGATGCGTCAGAAGGTGTAGAAGCCGGTCCATTTATAATTGAGAACTGTCAAGTTCAATACCTCCCAGAAAAGGCTGACAAGAAATAGCCGCTAGCCTGAGTTATCCCACATTTCTGCTGTTTTTAGGTTTATATCTATGCGAACGCGAGTAAATATATTTAAGGATGGGGGATGATAGCGAGTATCGTTATTTGTCCCCGAATTGGGCCATAATACCAGAACACTCTATAGGCTCCAGGGGTATTATTTTGAGCATATGACTCAAATACTTTTTCTCCGTTTGGTCCAAAAATGGTCTCATACGGATGTGTATTTAGGGATGGATGTCGTAAATTGGTTTCCATCAATGCGAGTGTTTTAGATACAGCTTTAAATACTCCCTTTTTATCGGGTGAGGTTTCTAAAGCTGTGAGCTGGTCATCAGCCTCTTCAGTGAATTGGAGCTCAAATTTCATCTGCAGCGTGCTCTGCAAATGAGCTTCTTGTGCGCAGTTTACCCTCTTTAGCTTGTTTTATGCCTCGTTGAAGCGAAGCAAGTGCATCTGGGTTTTGGTGTAGCCATAACTCATTGGCTGGAATCTCGGCTAGTGGTTCGAGGATGATTTTATTGCCTTCCGTGTAGGCTCTCACGGTGTGTATATCTAAATTTGGCAAAAGTTTTGTCAAATTTACACGATTTCTAGCATCAAGATTAAGTCTTAGCTCCATTTTAGCCCCTTTTTTCTCTATATCTTTTATTATAGCACATTAGGCACATCGTGTCAATGGTACATTGGTCCAATGTGCCTATTTGAAAGACCGTTAGGGCTGATAAATTACAGTTCCTTTAGGGTCTTTTGATTTATCATATGCCGCGAGAGCAAGAGATGGGCCTGCTATACCGGCCAGGAAATCTCCGCCCAAAACCCAATCTAAAACAAGTCGGGAAAAGAAGATACATCTTCTCCCCCCCCCCAAGCCACAAGCGTCCACCCCTGGTAAATTGTTATTCACAAAAATTTTCCTACTCACCATTATAAAATTCATTTTTTCTGATGGAAGTGTATGGCGACTCTTAGTTGTCCAAAACAGGTAATCTATCGCCCGAGGAAACCAGAGCAAGCACCCTTTTTCCAGCTCGTAAAAAAGCATTACACTACTTGGCATAGAAATAAGAATAAAGATAGCGAAAATGAGGTCCCTTACTATGTCTCAAAGGCGTTTCAAAAATACCTCGGCTGCGGGATTTTAGCTAGAGGCTTTGCCTGTGCTCATTGTGAGGGTTGCAATAAGGACCTGATTATCCCGTTTTCATGTAAGGCGAGAATCTGCCCCACCTGCAATCAACGCACTATGGTGGAAGTAGCGGCGTATTTAATCGAGGAAGTCCTTCCTCGCGTATCCTTCAGGCAGTTCGTTATCAGCTTTCCCATGCGTATACGTTCCTATCTCGAGAATCACAAAGCCCTGCAAAAGGTCCTAAAAATGGTCGTGGACGAGATTCGCAAAACGCTTATAGTCTGTAGTCCCAATATTCTTAAGCCCCAAATAGGTGCGATAAGCTTCATACAGCAGTTTGGCAACACATTAAATTACCACCCACACTTTCACATTCTCTTTGCTGATGGGATTTTTAGTGGTGAAGATGGCCTGTAGTTTCATGAAGCTGTTCTCACACAAGATGACATTACAGACACACAAGAGCGTATCCAGAAACGTGTGTTGAAGTATTTTTACAAGCGGGGATTTTTTGATAAAAAAGAGCTAGATAAAATGCTAGCCTATGAGAATTCCGGTTTTTCTTTGGATGCCAAAGTAAAAACTGAGTCTTGGGACGTTGCCGCATTAGAGCGCTTAATAAAATATTGTGCAAGACTGCCCCCACCCCCTATCCATGGGGCCCCTGCCCCATCCGCGGACTTCACCCCCGGTGAAGCCCGCGAGCGAAAACATCCGCTTTAATGGCCTATGGAT
This sequence comes from Chlamydiales bacterium, assembly GCA_041912355.1. Lineage (GTDB taxonomy): Bacteria > Chlamydiota > Chlamydiia > Chlamydiales > FEN-1388 > SZAS-7. Next base: position 2,678 of record JAYRNE010000220.1, on the reverse strand, counting down.
AAACTATCGTCTCCCCAAAACATGCCACACAGGCAAGACCTTTATTCAAATTGAACCAGTTGAGTTTATTGAACGCGTGTCGCGCTTTATACCCCACCCCAGACGCCACAGGAGGCATTACCATGGAGTATTCGCGTCTTCTTCTCCAATGAGAAAGCAAGTAGCCGCAAACGCACAAAAGCGGCTCGATGTAAGTGTCAAAACAAAGCAAGAAACGGACGAAAAGGTGACAAAAGCCTCTTCGAGAGGCTGGGCTCAGTTAATAGCGCGTATCTTTGAGACTGATCCACTAACTTGTTCTGGCTGTGGGAAAAAAATTAAGATAATGACCTTTGTAACGCATCCAGAAGAGATAAGACGGATACTTAGGGGAATAGGATGGCCTACTACCATCCCAGAATTTGATCCACCGCCCGAAGAGCACTGTGACGACATCTGTCAATTACTCCCAAACACCCCTGACGGCTTTGCAGAACCTGAAGTGCAGGTTCATTATGATACGGGCCCTGATCCACCATCTATCGTAGATATAGATCCGCCTCACTTGGACGACTGTTCCTATCCGCCGCATTGGGAAGAGTAAAATGCTCAAAAAGCCACTTAAGCCTATATGTGGAGATGTTCTGAACATTTCAAAAGCGATTGTTTTTCAAAATATACGCATTAAGATTTGGCAAAATTCATAAATCTGGACCTTTTTAGATTTAAATTATCGTGCTTGCGCGCAGGAAATTCGAGCTATGCAGCTGTTTTTCCCTAGGAAAAAAACAGCTGCAAAGCTCGAATTTCCTATACCTTTAAAAATTTTATTGATTATTATGCCTAAAGCCAAACTTCCAATTGGGATACAGGATTTTGAAAAGATAATTACCGGTGAATACACTTATAATGTCTCACAAATTCTATGGCCAGGCTAAAAGAAAGACAAAGGGAACCGTCTCTTTTTCGAATAAATTTTTTTACTGCATACAAATATAATTTAATATATTTATATGGGATTGGGCTTAATATGAATCAGAGGTGTATATGAGCACAGTAGGTGAGGGAAGTTCGGCTATTGAGCCGATGATTGCCATGTTCAACCAAGGCAATATAGAGGGGTTAAAAGTCAAGTTACTTGACAAAGATAGTCGCATTGCCTTCGAGAACTGGCTATCCGATCAATCTCCTACTCAGATAAAACATCACGGTTGGAAGGTTCTCACAGTATTAGCAACTCATGCATCCAAAGAGGAAGATTCAAGTCTTGCAAAAATTAGCACGACCCTTCATCGCGTTCTACCGCTACATGAGAATAAAGATAACATACATGTTGCAGAGCTGGCATTTGCCCAAGGATTGAAAAATACGTCATCGATATTGATGGAGCAAATGAATCCTCGGGAGAGCCTAGAATCTGCATTAAATAAGTGGCGTGAAAACCCAACAGAACAGGCCACCCGGTGGCTAGACCACGTCGCTCAGAATCCTGTACTACGTAAAGAGGATATTGTTGCGAAAGTTTTTACAGAGACGCCTGTTGATCTCGAAGACAATACCAAGCAAAAAAAATTACTTATTCAAGCCGCTCAGCTTGGATGTATTGCTCTCTTTACCCTAATGACTGCTCATGTAACTCAAAAAGAGCGACTTCTCCTTTACAAAGAGATCGCAGTACGCGGAGATGGAAGTGAAGGAATCTTAGCAGATAATTTTGAAGAATTAGGAATTGAAGAAGCAACAGCCGAAGAACGGTTTGCTTTATGTAAAGAGATTATTTCCGGCAATTTTGGTCCTGATACAAAGAATTTGATTTACAAATTCGTAGAATTAGGATTTGAAGGCATCACATTCAACGATCGAATGTCTTTATGTAAAGATATACTTTCAAAAGTGCCAAATCGTGCCCTATCCGCTGATCTTTTTACAAAATTGGATTTTGTTAAGGATATACGAGGACAAAGCGATACAAAAGCGCGGCTTTCTTTCTGCAAGGAATTTGCCTTACAAGGTCCTTGGTTTGCTGAGTCTTTGGTTTATGATTTTAATGAGCTTGGTCTGGATGAAGCTTCAAACGTTGAGCGACTTGACTTAAGTAAACTGATAGTTATGCAGGGAGAACTTCCTGCGGCAGCAGTAGCCGCAAATTTTAACCTACTAGGCCTTAACAAGACATCAGTTTCAGATCGCCTTTTATTATGCAAAGAGATTGTTTTGCGAGGAGAATGCTCTGCGAGTCAGCTAGCAGAGAATTTCGATAAATTGGGACTAGAAGAGGCGCAAGTGAACGATCGCCTTTTATTGTGCAGAGATATTGCTTTACATGGAAGTTTTGTCGTGGCTCATTTAGCTGAGAATTTCAAAGCGCTACGGCTAGCAAGGGCATCGGTTGATGAACGGCTTTCGCTTTGCAAAGAGATTATCTCACGGGGAGATAGGCATGCTGCGGTGTGTTTATGCGATAATTTTGGACAGCTTGGGCTAAAAGGAGATGAAGAAATCTTTTCTCTTGCAAGCTGTATAGCACGATATGGTTACCAAGACGTATTCGAACGCGTTTTAGATGTGCTGCCAGACGGTTCCTTATGCCGGCAAATCTACCTAGATAACCTCAAGCCCCCACTTCAATCTCCTTTAAAATATGGTTGGAGAATTAATAGAAAGATTCTACCGCTTGTTTCTATTCTCAATAAAAAAGC